>NZ_JARQZE010000001.1:317886-585317 GCF_029588855.1 Thauera mechernichensis
CGTCGATCTGGTCATAGGCCTTCGCTTCACCACCGAACTTCTTCGACAGAATCGTGGTGATCGCAGCGGTCAGCGTGGTCTTGCCGTGGTCAACGTGGCCAATCGTGCCAACGTTCACGTGCGGCTTCGTCCGCTCAAACTTACCCTTAGCCATATCGCTATCCTTAAAATCAGAACCAGAAAAACCAGTGCGGCAGCCAACAATATTGGCCGCCGCGCCAGGCCAGGCAGAAAATGAGTGGTGCCCTTGACGTGGATTGAACACGTGGCCTCTCCCTTACCAAGGGAGTGCTCTACCACTGAGCTACAAGGGCTCCGAAACAGTACAAACGCAGCACATCTGGAGCGGGTGAAGGGAATCGAACCCTCGTCATAAGCTTGGAAGGCTTCTGCTCTACCATTGAGCTACACCCGCACTTACCACGCCGCAGCAAGCTGCAATCGATTCACTACAACCACTTGTGTTGATCAGGACAGAACTTCACCTGGCAACACGATGCATCTGGTGGAGGGAGAAGGATTCGAACCTTCGAAGGCTGAGCCGTCAGATTTACAGTCTGATCCCGTTGACCGCTTGGGTATCCCTCCGTCGGGAAGCCCCGCACTATAGTGCTCACCCCACGAAGTGTCAAACACTTTCTGAAATTTTTTTACCCCAGGCCAGCTCACCCGATCTCTGCGGGCTATGATCCGCGCTCTACCGCCCGCTACCGGGCGCTCACCCAGCCTGCGATCGTGCCCTTCCCCATCAGACACGCACCAGCCCTAATGGCGCTCGTCGCCCAGCTGGCCGGCTGCGCCGGCGCCTACGCCCTTGCCCGGACTGGACTGGTCACCGGCCTGTGGCCGCTGGTGCTGTCCCAGGCCGGTATCGCCGCGCTGGCCTCGGGCATGCTCGGCAGTGCGCGCTGGTGGCTGCTCATCCACCTGCTCTTCCTGCCGATGGCCGTCATGGCGCATCGACTCGCCCTAGATCCCGCTTGGTATCTCGCCGCGTTCGTCGCACTGCTGCTGATCTACTGGACCAGCTTCCGGACACAGGTGCCGCTTTATCTGAGCAACGCCGCCACCGCAGCGGCCGTGCTGCGCCTGCTGCCCGATGAACCTGCACGCGTGCTCGACATTGGCGCCGGTACCGGCACACTGCTGCGGCCGCTTGCGCGCACACGACCCGACTGCAGCTTCGTCGGCGTCGAGCTCGCACCAGCCCCCTGGCTGCTCGGCAGGGCGCTGTGCGCGGGCATGCCCAACGTCACGCTTGAACGCAGCGACCTCTTCGCACACTCATGGGCGCACTACGACGTCGTGTACGCCTTTCTGTCCCCCGTTCCGATGGCGGCGGTATGGCACAAGGCCTGCGCCGAGATGCGCCCGGGCAGCCTGCTGGTGAGCAACAGCTTCCCGGTGCCCGATTGCGAGGCGGACTTCGTCATCGACGTCGACGACCGGCGGCGCACGCGACTGCATGCCTACCGGATCAGCAGCCGCCCACATGCCTCTTAGGCGGAAATGGGGGTACTAAAGCACGCTTTTTCCGGGCTCGGGGGCTGACAGGCGGGCCGATAATCCTGCTCATCCCTTCGCGGGTACTCCGAGTTCAGGATGGACATTCATGGCTGAGATCATTTGCGTCATCGGCAACAAGGGCGGCACAGGCAAGACCACGCTTTCGCACATGCTGTGCCAGGGCCTCGGGCTGCTGGGCCAACGCGCCGCCTGCGTGCTCACAGACACATCGCGCGAACCCCTCGTACCCACCGGCCGCCGCTATGTGATCGCCGACGCACGCACACGCGACGCACTCACGAAGGTCGTCGACAAGCTACGCGGGCTCGAGGACTGGATCGGAGTCATCGACGGCGGCGGCAACCGCACGGAGATGGACCGCAAGCTCTACGCCCTGTCCGACATCGTACTGCTGCCCTTCCGCGAATCGCACGAGGACATCCGCACCGTCGCGCGCGACCTCGAGATGTTTCCGCGCGCCTACGCGGTGCCCACGCAGTGGCCGCACAATGCCTGGCAACGCGAGGCTGCGGACCGCAGCGTGGCGCAGCTCATGGGCGCCTACAAGCATCGCATCCTGCGCCCGGTCAACGCGCTCTCTTCATCCAAGCTGCTGTTGCAGAAGCAGATCCCCGAGCAGTTGCCGACCCCGCTTGCCAATGCATGCCGCGCAATCGCGCGCCAGGTGCTCGAAGTCCTGGAAATCGACTTCGTTGACGACGCCGGACTCTACGATCTCGAACAAGCGTCCGAGCAACTGCCTGCTGCCGACATGCCGCTGCGCCTCGCGCACAGCGACCGCCGCTCGCACTGAACGCAGTCGACGCTAGAGGCGCGTTCCGCTGCGGGCGATCGCCACCAGCGCCTGCGCCCGATTGACCACCCCCAGAGCGCGGAAGATGGCTGTCATGTGCACCTTGACCGTCCCTTCGGACAGGCCCAGCGAGTCGGCGATCTCCCGGTTCGTCGACCCATTCGCGAGCAACTCGAGCACCCTCGCCTGAGCCGTGGTGAGGCCATATTGCTCTGCCAGCGGGCGGGCGCGCCTGGGCGTCGGCGCCGCCGGCGCGAACCGGGGCGGCGTGGGCACGCCGCCGTCCAGCACCTCGCGCACGGCTTGCAGCAGCGTGTCGCCGGAACTCGATTTCGACACGAAACCCGACGCCCCTGCCTTCATGGCGCGACGGACGGACGCCTCGTCATCCATCGCCGACACGACGATGGCCGGCATGTCCGGAAAGCGCTTGCCGAGGATCGCAAGCAGGGAGAACCCGCTCATTTCCGGCAGCATCAGGTCGACAACCGCCAGGTCCACACTGCCCTCCGCATCCAGGCACGCGAGCGCCTCGTCCGCACTGCCCGCCTCGATACAGCGCACACCGGCTCCAAGCCTGCCCAATCCCTGCACCATCGCTTCGCGCACCAGCGCATGGTCTTCCACAATCAGGATCGCAGTCACTTTCCACCCCACACCAAGCGTTACGCCGGCCACGGCCAAGGGCGCCGAGGATAGCACGCCGCATACCGGCAAACCCTATGCCGAACGCGAGAAACGGAGGACAATCGGGAGCTTGCCACCCTACCTGCACAGCCGTCGCCGCACCATGACAGTTTGCCTCAACGCCCCGTCCTGCCCGCGGCACGTGACACCTGCCGCGGGCTCCGAAGGCGGGCGACGATGACGCAAGGCGCAACTCCAGGCGGCTGCGCCATTGATTCCATTCGCATTGCCGGGCGCCCGCTGATGGCGAGCGTCGTCGTTGCCGCGCTTGTCGTGTGCAGCCTGCTGCTATCGGCGCCTGGCTTCGCCGCGGGGCGCATCCTCGTGATCTCGAGCAGCAACGAAGGCATCCACGCGGAAACGCTCGCCGCCCTGCGGCGCACGCTGGTGGCTGCGCCTGCCGCCGTCGACATCGAGACCCGCCTCTCCACCGCCGACAGCCCCGCCGAAGCGCTCCCGCCAGCCGACCTGGTGATCACGATCGGCAGCCGCGCCGCGCAGACTGCGACCGCGCTCGACCCGCCCGCCCCGCTGCTTCACGTCCTGCTGTCCCAGCAGGCATTCGCAGCCTTGCCGGCACGCCCCAGCATGCTGCCGCGCACGGCCATCGTCCTCGACCAACCTGTCGAACGCCAGCTTGGCCTCGTCCGGCTCGCACTCCCCGACTACGATCGCATCGCCCTCATCGCCAGCCCCGACAGCGCACAACTCGCGAAGGCTATCGAACAAGGCGCCCAGGCGCATGCGCTCTCGGTATCCAGCGCCGTGATCGAGGACGACCGTGGTCTCTACACCGCATTGCGCACGACGATGGCCGAACCCGCCGTCCTCATCACCGTGCCGGACCCCCGCATCTATCACATGCACACTGCGCACAACGTGCTGCTGACCGCCTTCCGCCTGCGCTCGCCCGTACTCGGCTACTCGGCTGCCTTCGTGCGAGCGGGCGCGGTCATCGGCCTGTACACGACCCCGGACCAGGTCGGCACCGAGGCCGCCACCCTGGCCCTGCACACGCTTGCCGGCGCAGCGCTGCCACCGCCTGCCAGGCCTGGCCTGTACGAAGTCGAAGTCAACACCACCGTCGCACGCTCCCTGGGGCTCGACCTGCCAAGTGCCGAGGCCCTGCACCACGGACTGAAAGCCATCGAAGCGGGCAATGTGCCATGATGAAGCGGATGCGCAACTGGGGCGTACGCGCCCGCGTCACCTTCGTCGCCCTGATGCCGACGATCGTGCTCGCCACCCTGATGACCGCCACCCACGTCAGCCTGCGGCTGGCGGACCTCGACGAAGCCCTGCTCGCCCGCGCGCAAGCCCACGCCCGCCAACTCGCGGCAGGAAGCGAGTACGCCGTCTTCTCGGGCGACCTGCAATCACTGCAACAGCTGGGCAACGCCCTGCTCACCGCCGATGACGTGCTCGGCGTCGCGATCCTGGCCGCGGACGGCAGGCTGTTGGCCACGGCGGGCAAACCGGCCACCGAATGGCCGCTGGCGCCGGCCGCGCCGGCCCCCTTGATCCATCACAATGGCGCTGGACGCTGGCTGCGCATCGTAGAGCCGATCGCCTCGAGTGCACTGCCCGCTACCGGTGGCATCACCAGCCTGGAGCTCGAACCGGGTAACGCCAGCAGCTGGCAACCACCCCCGATGGGCACCGTCGTGGTCGACCTCTCGCTCGAACGCCTGCAGAAGCGCCAGATCGAACTCCTGTGGATCGGTGCCGGCTGGCTCCTTGTCGTTGCCCTCGGCAGCCTGCTCCTCGTGCGCAGCATGAGCCGCAGCGTCACCGGGCCAATCCGCAGCGTCGCCGAGACGGTGCAGCGCATTGGCCAGGGCCGGCTGCACGAACGGGTACCCGTACAGGGCGGTGGCAGCCTGCGCAGGCTTGCAGAGGGCGTCAATGAGATGGCCGAACGGCTGGCCAACGTGCATGCATCCATGTCGCAGCGCATCGATGACGCCACCGCACAATTGCGCGCACGCAAGGAAGAGGCCGAGCGCGCCAACCTCGCGAAGTCGCGTTTCCTCGCCGCCGCCAGCCACGACTTGCGCCAGCCATTGCATGCGCTGGGGCTGTTCCTCTCCGAACTCCAGCAGCAGGGCCTGGACCAACGCAGCCGGCGGATCACCGAGCGCATCTCGGCGTCGGCAGAGGCCATGGAAAGCCTGCTCGACAGCCTGCTCGACATTTCCCGCCTCGACGCCGGGGTGCTCAACCCCGCCCCCACGCACTTCGACCTCCATGCCTGCCTCGAACGCATCGCACACGGCTATTCGGCCGCAGCCCAGGCACGCGGCCTGCGACTGCGCCTGCACTGCCCGCCGTGCCGTGCCCACACCGACCCCCACCTGCTCGAGCGCATCGTCTCCAACCTGGTCAGCAATGCCATCCGCTACACCGATCAAGGCAGCGTACTGATCGCCTGCCGCCGACGCGGCACCCGCCTGCGCATCGAAATCCGCGACAGCGGACGAGGGATCGCAGCAGATGAGCAGCACATCATCTTTCAGGAGTTCGTCCAACTCGACAACCCGGAACGCGCGCGCGACAAGGGCCTCGGCCTCGGCCTGGCGATCGTACGCCGGCTGACCGACCTGCTCGGGCTCGTGGTCGAATTGCGCTCCGCCCCCGGCCGCGGATCGGTATTCGCCATCGAGGTCCCTGCGGGCACCGCAGCGGAAGCCACCCGGGCGCATGACGACGCCCGCGCACTCGGCCGCCTCGACGGCCTTGTCGTGCTGCTCGTGAGTGAGGACGTCCCCGCCGAGCGCACCCTGACCGATCTGCTGACGCACTGGGGCTGCGACATGATCACCGCACGCCGCGCGGACGACGCACACGCCCTCATCAACGACGGCGTCGGGCCCAATCTGCTTCTGGTCGACCTCGATGGCGCCGCCAGCGGCCTCCAACTGGTCTCCGACATCCGCACCCGCCCCGGCCTCGAGGCGCTCCCAGCCGTGCTGCTGGGCACGGCAGCCCCCGCCGAGACCCTCGCCCGCATCCAGGCCGAAGGCGCGCAGTTCCTGCACAAGCCGGTACGCCCGGCGCGCCTGCGAGCCCTCATGAACAGGCTGCTGTCGACGGCCGAGCCCCCAGGCCAGACACCACCGCACTCCGACCCCGCGCCACCGGCCTGAAGGCCACGACCTCGGCCATGTCGCCTTCAGCCCCTCGCGGCTGGCGCCGCGCCTACGGCGGGAACAGACACCGCGGCGCCCCCCCCGGTAGGCGCGGCGCAAGCCGCGAGCTTTTCGGGGCGGTTGCGTACGGCCGTGCACAGCGCTCCTCATGCATCGGTTAATATTGCTGCATACCTTCAACCCACAGGGAGTGCCGCAATGTCTCAGGATCAGAACGCGCAGGACCCGCTCGATTTCGTTCGCGGCATGTGGAACAGCATGGGCTTCTCGCTGCCCGGCATGGTCACCCCCACGCTGGATGTCGATGAACTCGACAAGCGCATCGCCGACATGAAGGCGGTCGAGGGCTGGCTGAAGATGAACCTCAACATGCTGCAGATGAGCATCCAGGGCCTCGAGATGCAGCGCGCCGCCATCGCCGCCGTGAAGGCAATGAGCCAGCACGCGGCGGGCAGCGACGCACCGGGCCCGGACAACGCCGCAAACGCAGGCAGCAACCCCTTCGCCGCTGCCGCTGCGATGTGGCCCTGGAACATGATGAACAACGCGCAGGCCGACGACGCCCAGGCCGCGGCCGACAGCGCTGCCAAACCCGCGGCCCGGGGCGGCCGCCGCAAGGCGCCCGCCGACAAGTAAGCCGGAACAGCGTCAGATCACGCCCGCCGCACGCAAGCGGGCGCGCTCATCGGCTCCAAGCCCAAGCCCGGCCAGGATCTCATCGGTGTCGGCACCCGCGCGCGCAGGTGCCGGGCTCGCGGTACCCGGCGGCATGCCACCGAGACGGACAGGTGGGCCGAACTGGCGCACACCACCCACCTCCATCACCATACCCCGCGCGCGCAACTGGGCATTCTCCAGGCTCTCCTCCAGCCTGAGCACCGGCGTCACACAACAATCCACACCGTCGAACAGCGCCACCCAGGCCTGCTGGCTACGACTGCGGAAGATCGCCGCCAGTGCGTCCCGCACCCGCTTGCCGTCTTCGCCGACCGCGAGATGGCCGGGCTTCAGGTCCGGGCGCTCGAGGGCATCGCACAACATGTGCCAGAACTTCTCTTCCAGCGCCCCCACCGCCATGTGGCGGCCGTCCGCAGTCTCATACACGCCATAGCAGGGCACGCCGCCGTCCAGCAGATCCTCGCCGCGCGGCCGCACACGTCCGTTGGCCAGCACCTCGGCAAGCGGGAAGATCGCGTGCGCGAAGGCCGCATCGGTCATCGACACATCGACATGACGCCCCTGGCCACGCTGGCGCGCATCGAACAAGGCCACCATGATACCCATCGCCGCCGCCATCGTACCGCCCAGCAGATCGCCGATCTGCAGGTTCGACAACGCGGGCGGACCGCCCGCAACACCGATCTGGTCGAGCACCCCGGCATAGCCGATGTAATTGATGTCATGCCCGGCGCGCTCGGCATACGGACCGGTCTGGCCGTAGCCCGAGATGCTGCACAGGACGATCGCCGGCTTGCGCTCGGCAAGCACCGCATAGCCGAGGCCGAGGCGCTCCATCACCCCGGGCCGAAACCCCTCGACGACGACATCGGCCTCATCGACCAGCCGCAGGAACAGCGCCCTGCCCTCGGCCTGCTTCAGGTCCAGGCGCAAGCTGCGCTTGTTGCGGTTGACCACCTGGTAGAAGAAGCTTGTCTCGCCCCCCATCGCACCCATGGTACGGGCATAGTCACCAGCGCCGGTGTCCTCCACCTTGATCACCTCGGCACCGTAGTCGGACAGATGCTGAGTCGCGAGCGGGCCAGGCAGCAAGCGCGTGAGATCCAGGATGCGCACGCCGGCGAGGGGCGCATGCGTGGCGGGAGAGTGAGCCGGGTTCATGTATCTATCCGTGATGATGTCTTGACAGGCCGGCATTATGCCAACCGGCGCCGCCCCGACGCCCCCCGCACACGCCTCGCCCCCGTAGGAGCGGCGCAAGCCGCGAGGGGTTGAAGGCGATGAGCGCTGGGCGGTGCGACGAAAAGCTCGCGGCTGGCGCCGCTCCTACGGCACCCCTCACACGCCTCGCCCCCCTGTAGGAGCGGCGCGAGCCGCGAGGGGTTGAAGGCGATGGGCGCTGGGCGGGACGGCGAAAAGCTCGCGGCTGGCGCCGCTCCGACACGGGGGCCAGCCAACCGTGTCAGTTGTAGACGCGCACGTCGTCGATGACCTTGCCGTCGTTGGCGAGCGCGCCGGAGGGCAGGAAGGCGACCTCGCCACGCAGCTTGGTGAGCTCGCGAATGCTGCTGGCCACGGCGGCTGCGAGCGCTTCGCTGCCACCACCGGCCACCTCGCACATGAGGGTCATGCGGTCGTTGAGATCGGGGTTGTCCACCACCAGGCGGGCACGGCGAATCTCGGCGTGGCGGCGCACCACATCGGCGATCTGCCCCGGATGGACGAACATGCCCTTGACCTTGGTCGTCTGGTCGGCGCGCCCCATCCAGCCCTTGATGCGCAGATTGGTGCGTCCGCAAGGGGACGCACCCGGCAGCACGGCCGAAAGGTCGCCGGTACCAAAACGGATCAGCGGGTAATCGGGGTTGAAGGTGGTCACAACGACCTCGCCAACCTCGCCCTCGGGCACCGGATCCCCCGTCCCCGGACGCACGATCTCGAGCAGGATGTCCTCGTCGACCACCAGGCCCTCGCGTGCCGGCGTCTCGTAGGCGATCAGGCCGATGTCGGCGGTCGCATACGCCTGGTAGGCCTGGATGCCACGCGCTGCGAAAGCGTCGCGCACGCTCGGCGGAAAGGCTTCACCCGACACGAAGGCCTTGGTGAAGGACGGCCGCAGGCCGGCCTCGTCCGCCTTCTCGAGCAGGATGCGCAGGAAGGACGGCGTACCCACGTAGGCATTGGGCTGCAGGTCGACAATCGCTGCCAGTTGCTGCTCGGTCTGCCCCACCCCGGCCGGAAACACCGTGCACCCCAGCGCATGGGCGGCCGTCTCCATCATCGAACCGGCAGGCGTGAAGTGGTACGAGAAGGTGTTATGCACCAGGTCGCCCGCGCGGAAACCCGCCGCGTGCAATGCGCGCGCGAGCCGATAGTAGTCGGGCCGGGCGCCTTCGGGCTCGTACAAAGGGCCGGGCGAGGCAAACACGCGTCGGCACGCCGCGCCCCAGCCAACCGCCGCAAAGCCGCCGAAGGGCCGCGCCGCCTTCTGCTGCTCCAGCAGTTCGGACTTGCGCGTCACCGGCAGCGTCGCCAGGGCCTCGCGGCTGATGATGGTGTCCGGGTCAACATCCTCGAGCAGGCGGGAAAAGGCGGGCGCGCTCGCCCGCGCGTGGGCGATCTGGCCGGGGAGGCGTGCGAGCAGCGCACGCTCGCGAGCGTCCGCGGGCAGCGTTTCGCGATCGTCGTAAAAAGTCATGTCGGCATCCTTGCGCGATCCGGTATGGAGGAAGTGCGTCGCCCGCAGGCTCAGCTCAGCCAGCGCTTGCGGCGGCGATAGTGCTTGATGTCGCGGAAGCTCTTGCGTCCCTCGCCGGACAGGCCGAGGTAGAACTCCTTGACGTCCTCGTTGGTCGCCAGGTCCTTGGCTGCGCCTTCCATCACGATGCGGCCGTTCTCCATGATGTAGCCGAAGTCCGCATAGCGCAGGGCCACCATGGTGTTCTGTTCGGCGAGCAGGAAGCTCACCCTTTCCTTGGTGTTGAGATCCTTCACGATCTCGAACACTTCTTCCACGATCAGCGGCGCAAGGCCCATCGACGGCTCGTCGAGCAGCACCAGCTTGGGCTTGGCCATCAGCGCACGACCGATCGCGCACATCTGCTGTTCGCCGCCCGAGGTATAGGCCGCCTGGCTGTTGCGGCGCGTCTTCAGGCGTGGGAAATAGTTGTAGACCTTTTCCAGGGTCTCCTCGACCGCGGCCTTGCCGTCGGTGCGGGTATAGGCGCCGGTACGCAGGTTCTCCTCGATGGTCAGGTGGCCGAAGCAGTGGCGACCCTCCATGACCTGCACCACCCCACGCTTGACGAGATCGGCCGGGGTCAGGGCCTCGACGCGCTCGCCCTTGTACTCCACCGAACCCTTGGTCACGTCGCCGCGCTCGCCCTTGAGCAGGTTGCTGACCGCACGCAACGTGGTCGTCTTGCCGGCGCCGTTGCCACCCAGGAGCGCAACGATGCTGCCCTCCTGCACCGACAGCGAGACACCCTTCAGGACGAGGATCACGTGGTTGTAGATCACCTCGATGTTGTTGACGCTGAGGAAGGCTGAATTGGGAGCGTTCATCTTCGATTCCACGGAAAGGCCTCCGCACCCGCGGGTGCGGAGGCACGTTTCAACTTACTGCGCGCACTGCTCGGCGGTACGGCGCTGGATGTTCTTCTCCGCGGCGTACTTGCTCGCCGCGTCGAGCACCATCGGGCGCAGGACCTTGTCGTCGGCCTGGTACCAGTCGGAGCTGAACTCCCACTTGTTGCCGTCCCAGGTGTGGACGCGAACCCACGACGCACCCATGTGGTCGGTGCAGGAGGTCTGCACCGGGCGCATCACGCCGGCAAAGCCCATGCCGTCGAGCTTGTCCTGGTCGAGATTGAGGTTCTCCAGGCCCCAGCGCACCTGCTCGCCGGTCATGACCTTGCCCTTGCCGTAGCGCTCCTGGGCGGCGGCGACGCCTTCGACCCCCAACATGGCCGAGATCAGGCCGCGCATGTACAGCACGGAACCGACTTCGTCCTTCGGACCGGTGCCCTGGCCCTTGTCATGCACCATGGCGAGGATGTCCTTGACCACCTTGGAGTTCGGCTCGGCACCGTGCTGCAGGGTGAGCGCGCTGTAGCCCTTGGCGCCGGCGCCGACGTCCTTGACGTCCGGCTCGGCACCCGCCCACCACACGCCGAGCATCTTCTCGCGCGGATAGCCAGTGGCCTGCGCTTCCTTGAGCGAGGTCGAGTTCATCACGCCCCAGCCCCACAGCAGCACGTGGTCCGGACGGTCGCGGCGGATCTGCAGCCAGGTCGCCTTCTGCTCCACGCCCGGGTGGGCAACCGGCAGCAGTTGCAGGTCGAAGCCGTGCATCTTGGCGCGCTCCTGCAGCAAGGGGATCGGCTCCTTGCCGAACGGGCTGTCGTGATAGACCAGCGCGATCTTCTTGCCCTTCAGGTTATCGACGCCGCCGTAGGACTTGCCGATGTGCTGGATGGCGACGTCGGCCGCAACCCAGTAGGTGCCCAGCAGCGGGAAGTTCCAGGTGAACACCGAGCCGTCCTGCGACTCGCTGCGGCCGTAGCCGGCGGTGATCAGCGGGATCTTGTCCACCGGGGCCTTCTCGGTGAGCGCGAAGGTGATGCCGGTCGACAGCGGCTGGAACACCGTCGCGCCCTTGCCCTTCAGGCGCTCGTAGCACTCCACGCCGCGGTCGGTGGCGTAACCCGTCTCGCACTCCTCGAACGACACCTTGACGCCGTTGATGCCGCCCTTGGCGTTGACCAGCTTCAGGTAATCGACGTAGCCGTTTGCCCACGGGTTGCCGTTGGCGGCATAGGCGCCGGTGCGATACACCAGGATCGGGAAGTACTGCTCGGCTGCCTGGGCGTGGGCCGCGGGGGTGAACACGGCGGACGACAGGCCCACCGAGGCGATGGCGGCCGCGAGGGCCAGGGAACGGAATTTCATGAGTCTCCTCCTTATTTATGCTTCATGGGCACTGCGAAAAGGTGTGCTGCATCAGTGCGGGAACGGCCACAGGCGCAGCTTCTGCTTGGCGATCGACCACAGGCGGGCGAGGCCATGGGGCTCGACGATCAGGAAGAAGATGATCAGCGAACCGAAGATGATGAACTCGGCGTGCGAGATACCGGCAGTCGACACCGTCACCCCCACCAGGCCGCCGAGGAAGGGCAGGAACTGGTTGAGGAAGATCGGCAGGATCACGATGAAGGCGGCGCCGAAGAAGCTGCCCATGATCGAGCCCATGCCGCCGATGATGACCATGAACAGCAGCTGGAACGAGCGATCGACCGAGAACGCCGCCGGCTCCCACGAACCCAGGTGCACGAAGCCCCACAGCGCGCCGGCCACGCCGATGAAGAACGAGCTCACCGCGAACGCCGACAGCTTGGCGTACATCGGGCGGATGCCGATCACCTCCGCGGCCACGTCCATGTCGCGGATCGCCATCCACTGGCGGCCGATGCTGGCGCGGGTCATGTTCTTGGCCAGCAGCGCGAAGAACACCACGAAGATCAGGCAGAACAGGTACTTCTCCACCGGCGTGTTGATCACCCAGCCGAAAGCTTCCAGCTTGGCCACCGACACCGAGCCCGAGGCCGAGTTGTTGGTAAACCAGCCGATGCGCAGGAAGGCCCAGTCGCACAGGAACTGCGCGGCCAGCGTCGCCACTGCCAGGTACAGGCCGCGCACCCGCAGGCTGGGGATGCCGAACAGGATGCCGAAGCCCGCTGCCGCCACACCGCCGAGCAGCATCGCCAGCACCAGCGGCATGCCATCGACCCGCACCATGAAGTTATAGGCTGCGTAGGCACCGATCGCCATGAAGGCACCCGCCCCCAGGGTGATCTGGCCGCAGTAACCCACCAGCAGGTTCACCCCCAGCGCCGCCAGTGCCAGCACCAGGAAGGGGATGAGCACCGCGCGGAACAGGTACTCGTCGGCGAGGAAAGGCACGCCGATGGCTGCGAAGGCGATCAGACCGAGGACGAACCACTTGTCCTGGGCGATCGTGAAGATCTGCTGGTCGGCCAGGTAGCTCGTCTTGAACTGGCCATTCTCACGATAAATCACTGTTCTATCTCCCCGTCAGACGCGGTTGATGATCTTTTCGCCGAACAGACCCTGGGGCCGGAACAGCAGCACGATGAGTGCCATCACGTAGGCGAACCAGATTTCGATGCCGCCGCCGACGTAGGGTCCGAGATAGACCTCGGACAGCTTCTCGCCGACACCGATGATCAGGCCACCGACGATCGCACCCGGCACCGAAGTCAGGCCGCCGAGGATCACCACCGGCAGCGCACGCAGCGCCACGGTGACGAGGGAGAACTGCACGCCCATCTTCGAGCCCCAGATGATGCCCGCCACCAGCGCCACCAGGCCGGCCACGCACCACACGATCACCCAGGTCTTGTTGAGCGGGATGCCCACCGACTGCGCCGCCTGGTGGTCATCGGCCACCGCACGCAGCGCCCGGCCCACCGAGGTCTTCTGGAAGAAGACGGTCAGGCCGCCGACCAGCACCGCCGCCAGCAGCGCAGCGATGAAGTCTTCCTTGTTGATCATGACGCCGCCCTCGATGAGGCCCTCGAACATGATCACCGGGTCCTTCGGCATGCCGACGTTGATCGAGTAGATCTCGCTGCCGAAGAAGGTCTGACCCAGACCCTCGAGCACGTAGGCGATACCCAGGGTCACCATCAGCAGGGTCGCCCCTTCCTGGTTGACCAGCTTGCGCAGCACGAAGCGCTCGACCGTCCACGCCACCACGAACATCACGATACCCGCACCGATGATGCCGATCACGTTGGCCAGGAACAGGCTGTCGCCGCCCAGCGCCGCGTTCGACCACTCGGAAAAGCGCGCCATCGCCAGCGCGGCGACCAGCACCATCGCCCCCTGGGCAAAGTTGAACACCCCGGAAGCCTTGAAGATGAGCACGAAGCCCAGCGCGACCAGCGAATACAGCATGCCGGTCATCAGGCCGCCCAACATCGTTTCGATAAAGAATCCCATGTCCCGCTCCGCTCAGTGACCGCTGCCCAGATAGGCGTTGATGACGTCCTGGTTGTTGCGCACCTCGTCGGGCGTGCCGTCACCGATCTTCTTGCCGTAGTCGAGGACGACCACGCGGTCCGAAATGTCCATCACCACCCCCATGTCGTGCTCGATGAGCACGATCGTGGTGCCGAACTGGTCGCTGATGTCGAGGATGAAGCGGCACATGTCCTGCTTCTCCTCCACGTTCATGCCCGCCATCGGCTCATCCAGGAGCAGGATCTCCGGCTCCATCGCCAGCGCGCGGCCGAGGTCGACGCGCTTTTGCAGGCCGTAGGGCAGCGCCCCCACCGCGGTCTTGCGGATGTGCTGGATCTCGAGGAAGTCGACGATCTCCTCGACCTTCTCGCGGTGTGCGATCTCCTCGTTGCGCGCTGCGCCGATCCACAGCGCCTGCTGGAAGAGGTTGCACTTCATGCGCAGGTTGCGCCCGGTCATGATGTTGTCGAGCACGCTCATGCCCTTGAACAACGCAATGTTCTGGAAGGTGCGCGCGATACCCTGCTTGGCCGCCATGTGCGGCTCCATC
Organism: Thauera mechernichensis; assembly: GCF_029588855.1. Taxonomy (NCBI): domain Bacteria; kingdom Pseudomonadati; phylum Pseudomonadota; class Betaproteobacteria; order Rhodocyclales; family Zoogloeaceae; genus Thauera; species Thauera mechernichensis. The sequence continues at coordinate 332,315 of NZ_JARQZE010000001.1, forward strand.
TTCTTGCGCTCCTGGCCGCGGAACATGATCTTGCCTTCCTGGGGGTGGTACACCCCGTTGATCACGTTCAGCATCGAGCTCTTGCCCGCGCCGTTGGGGCCGATGATGGCGCGGACCTCGTGCTCGCGGATGTTGAAGCTGATGTCGGTCAGCGCCTTCACCCCCCCGAAGCGCAGCGAGATGTTCTGCAGGTCGAGGATCACGTCGCCGAACTTGCGGCCGCCCTGGGCGGCGGCAGGTGCGGCATTGCTGGCATTCGTCATTATCTCGTCTCTCCTCACGCGGCCCGCTTGCCTGCCTGCTGCGCGAAGGTCTTGACCTCCTCGATGCGCAGATCGGCAGACACCTTGGCCGTGCGGCCGTCTTCGTACTTGACCTGGGTCTCGATGAACTGGCTCTTCCTGCCTTCGAACATGGCTTCGATCAGCTCACCGTACTTCTCGGCGATGAAGTTGCGCCGCACCTTGCGCGTGCGCGTGAGTTCGCCGTCATCCGCATCGAGCTCCTTGTGCAGGATCAGGAAACGCTTGATCTGCGAGCCGCTCATGTTGGGGTCGCTCGCCAGGTCGGCATTGACCTTCTCGATACCGTCGCGGATCAGGTCGTACACCGCCGACTGCTGGGCAAGGTCGGCGTAACCCGAGTAGGCCATGCCCTTCTTCTCGGCCCAGTTGCCCACCGCCTCGAGGTCGATGTTGATGAAGGCGGTGACGAACTCCTTACCGTTACCGAAGGTGACCGCCTCCTTGATGTGCTGGAAGAACTTGAGCTTGTTCTCGATGTAGTTGGGCGCGAACATCGAGCCGTCGGCCATCTTGCCCACGTCCTTGGCACGGTCGATGATCTTGAGGTGGCCGTCCTCGTCGAAGAAGCCGGCATCGCCGGTCATGAAGTAGCCTTCGGCGTTGATCGACTCGGCCGTAGCGTCCGGGCGCTTGTAGTAGGCCTTGAGCAGCATCGGCCCCTTCACCAGGATCTCGCCGTTGTCGGCGAGCTTGACCTCGACGAAGGGCGCCGGCTTGCCCACCGAGTCCAGCTTGATCTGGCCGTCGGGCTGCAGGCACACGTAGGCGCAGGTCTCGGTCTGGCCGTAGAGCTGCTTCAGGTTGATGCCGATCGAACGGTAGAAGCGGAACAGGTCCGGACCGATCGCCGCGCCCGCGGTATAGGCCACGCGGATGCGGCTCATGCCGAGCACGTTCTTGAGCGGGCCGTACACCAGCAGGTTGCCCAGCCAGTACTGGAAGCGGTCGCCGCCCGACACCGGTTTGCCGTCGAGGATGTCGGCACCGCAGCGGCGGGCCACGTCCATGAAATGGTTGAAGACCTTGCGCTTGAGCGCGCTGGCATCCTCCATGCGGATCATCACCTGGGTGAGCAGGTTCTCGAACACGCGCGGCGGTGCGAAATAGTAGGTGGGCCCGATCTCGCGCAGGTCGTTCATGACCGTCTCGCCCGACTCCGGGCAGTTGATCGTGAAGCCCGCCACCATCGCCTGCGCGAACGAGAACAGGTGGTCGCCCACCCACGCCATCGGCAGGTAGGACAGGATGTCCTCGCGATCGGTGAGCTGATCGAACTGCATGCCACCACGCGCCGCGGCAATGAAGGCGCCATGGGTCTGGCACACGCCCTTGGGCTTGCCCGTGGTACCCGAGGTGTACAGCATGATCGAGATGTCGTCGGACGCCCCCTTGTCGATCTCCCCGTTCAGGAAGTCCGACTGGTTGCGGTCGTGGATACGCCCCATTTCCTGCAGCTCATCCAGGCCCATCAGCAGGGTCTGGGTGTAGTGGCGCATGCCGCGCGCATCGTCATAGATCACATGCTCGAGCAGCGGCGCCTCGGGCTGGATCTCGAGCATCTTGTCGACCTGCTCCTGATCCTCGACGATGGCGAACTTGATCTCGGCGTCCTGCAGCACGTAGACCATCTCCTGCGCCACCGCATCCTGGTACATCATCACCGGGATGCCGCCCAGGCACTGGCAGGCCGCAACCGACCAGTACAGACGCGGACGGTTATCGCCAACGATGGCGAGACGGTCGCCACGCTTGAAACCGAGCTGCGCCAGACCGCAGGCGATCGCCCGCACATTCTCGGCCACCTGCGCCCAACTATAGGTCTGCCAGATTCCGTAGGCCTTCTCGCGCATCGCCGGCTGCTGCGGCCGAGCCTTCGCGTGATGCATCAGGTAGCGCGGAAACGTATCCAGCCCACCTGTCGCACCCTGCCCGTGGATATCGGAGCTGCCATTGCCTGCGTCCATTCCACACTCCTCCTTCGGTTTTTGTCCTGTCTGATCCGGCCGCGGGCACCTTGTTATGGTGTATTGCCCGCGGGGCGCGAAGCCGCACCCGTGTCAGTTCAGGATGGAGTGTGACAAGCCACCTTTGCGCAACTGTTTGTGGAATGTACTGAATTGTTGCAGTCGGCCGCCGCCGTGTACAAGCGCCGGCCGCGGCGCCGCGGCCAGTGCTGCTCAGCCCGGCAAGGCCAGGCGGTACTGTGACTTGCCGGCGCGCTTGGCTTCGTACATCGCCCCGTCGGCGCGGCGCAGCAGTTCGCCGATCTGCGCCGGCGGGCAGTGCGTGAAGGCCACCCCGACGCTGACCCCGATCGTCACCCGCGAGACCCCATCGAGCGCGAAGGGCTGGCCCAGCGCCTCCACCAGCTTGCTGGCGATCAGCCGCGCGGTCGAGATCGCATCGAGCCGCGTCAGCAGCACCACGAACTCGTCGCCGCCCAGGCGCGCCACCACATCGGTCCTGCGCACCACCGCCTCCACGCGTCGCGCCACCAGGGCCAGCAAGGCATCGCCGGCGTGGTGGCCGTGCTCGTCGTTGACCGCCTTGAAGCCATCGAGGTCCAGCATCAGCAGGGCAAGGCCGGAGCAATCCTCCTGCCGCGTCACCAGCTCGCCATAGGCCTTGTCGACGCCGCGGCGATTGAGCAACCCGGTCAGCACGTCGCGCTCGGCCTGGGCCTGGGCCAGCGCCTCGGCCCGCCTGCGCTCGGTAACATCGTTCATGATCCCCTGCAGCATGCCGGCCCGGCCCTCGAGCGGATGCAGGACCACATTCACCCAGCGCACACCGCCCAGCGCAACACGGCACTCGAAGTCGCCGCCCTGCACCGGCTCGCCGAGCGCAATCTGGCGCCGCATCTCATCGAAGCGCCGCTCCGGGTCGGCCAGCTGGTCGCCCAGCAGATAGCACTCGGCATGGTCGTCATGGAGCGGCAGGTCGAACATGCGTGCAAGCCACGGATTCCAGTCCGACAGACGGCCATCGGCATCGAGCGTAAACAGACCGGTCTCGGCGTTCTCGAAGATCAGGTGCCACTTGTGCTCCGCCGCCTCATGCAGCGCGCGCGTACGGCGCTCGCTGGCGATCATCGCGCCCATGCGCTCGATCAAGGCATTGATGTCGCCCGCCAGGCGGCCGATCTCATCTCGCCCATGCCCCGTCGGTGTCACCAGACAGGCGCCATGCTCGGCGTCGAGCCGGTGCAGGTCGTCCGACAAGGTACGGATCGGCCGCGTGACGTGGCGGCTCACCACCCAGGCCACACCGCAGGTGATCACGACGACCATGCCCGCCAGCAGCAGGGCGATGAAACGCGAATAGGCACGTGCATCGGCACGCATCGCCGCGTGCTCGGGATGCACCCGCAGCACGCCGACGAGCTCGGCCTCATCAAAGGGCGAGCGCAGCGGCCGGCTCAGCCCGGGCTCGGCCGCCGGCACCTCGCCCCCGGCGGCGGCAAGCTCGCCAGCCTCGCCCTCGATCGCCGCACGAGCGATGCTGCGATTGTGCAAGAGCCCGCTGACCACCTCGCGCGCCAAGTGTTCGTCATGTGCAAAGGCCGCCACGCTGGCCGCGCGCTCCACGGTCAGGAGCTGCTCGCCCAGCTTCGCGTCCAGTCGCGCACGCTCCTCGTTCTCCACCAGGAGTGCGCCGGCCGCACCGACGAGCACGCCGACCAGGGCCCCCAGGACGAGGATCAGCACCGTGGCCCGCGAGGCGATGCTGCGCCGCCAGCCCACGGACTGGAACGGCACACTCGAACCTGAGTTATTTGGCGTTTTCATCAAAATGAAGCCATAACGGCAAACTTAATGATCATTGTCCTGCCGCTCGCGACAGACGAAAATGACCCATGTCACAAGCGGGCACGCAAACCTCAAATTCTGCAGGATTCGCGCTAGACTCACCCGCACCCGATTACCCGAACCGGGCGCCTGCGCGGCGCCCTGCATCCAGGAAAAGCCCTCGATGGAACGCAAGGCCTTCACCAAACCCGTCCATGTCACGACCTGGATGGGCATCTTTCTCGCCCTCGTCGCCGCGCTGGCCGCCGTGCTCGTGCCCCAGCTCAAGCACGCCTTCGTCGCCAACGCCGCCTTCAACGGCGTCATCCTGTTCGTGCTCGCGGTCGGCATCGCGGTCAACCTGCGCCAGGTCTGGCGCCTGCAGCGCGAGGTGCTGTGGATCGAGGACTTCCAGCACGGCGAGGCCGGCCCCGCGCCGGGCGGCCTCAAGCCGGTGCTGCTCGCCCCCATGGCGCGCCTGCTGTCGACCCGCAAGCGCGGCCAGTTCCACCTGTCGCCCACCTCCACCCGCTCCATCCTCGACAGCGTGCAGATCCGCCTCGAGGAACAACGCGACCTGTCGCGCTACCTCATCGGCCTGCTCATCTTCCTCGGCCTGCTCGGCACCTTCTGGGGCCTGCTCGTCACCATCCGCTCGATCGGCGAGATCATCGGCAACATGAGCGTCGGCACCGACCCGGTCGCCATGTTCGAAGCCCTCAAGACCAAGCTCGACGAACCCCTGGGCGGCATGGCGACAAGCTTCTCGACCTCGCTGTTCGGCCTCGCCGGCTCGCTCGTCGTCGGCTTCCTCGACCTGCAGTCCGGCCACGCCCAGAACCGCTTCTACAACGAGCTCGAGGAATGGCTGTCGCACATGACCAAGCTGCCCTCCGGCGTCGGCGCCGAAGGCGAAGGCAACGTGCCCGCCTACGTGCAGGCCTTGCTCGAACAGACCGCCGAGAGCATCGAACGCATGCAGCGCTCGGCGGCGGAGTCCGAACGCGAGCGCCGCGCCACGGCCGAGCACCTGGGCGAGCTCAACAACCAGCTCACCCGCCTCGCCGACCTCATCACCCGCGAATCGCGCGACCTCTCCAACCTGTCGGCCAGCCAGGACGACCTGCGCGCGCTGATCCGCCAGGTGGCCCAGCAACCGGCGCAGGGCGCGCAGTTCTCCGAAGATCTGCGCGCCGAGCTGCGCCTGCTGTCGCGCACCATCGGCGCCGCCCTCGGCGGCCAGGGCGGCAACCGGGCGGAATGACGACATGGCCTTGCTGACCCGCCGCCGCCGGCCGATGGACTTCTGGCCCGGCTTCGTAGATGCCCTCGCCTCGCTGCTGATGGTGATGGTGTTCGTGATCCTGATCTTCGTGATCGGCCAGTTCGTGCTCGCCGACGCCGTCAGCGGCCGCGACCGCGCGCTCGAACGCCTCAACGCAGAACTCGCCACCCTTGCCCAGACCTTGAGCCTGGAGCAATCGGCGCGCGCGCGCGCCGATCTCAAGGTAGGCGAGCTCAGCGCCTCGCTCGCCAGCACCGAAGCCGAGCGCGAAGCCCTGTCCACCGAGCTGTTCGCCGCGCGCGACGAGCTTCATGCGGCCCAGGACGACGCCAAGGCCCAGCGCGAGGAGGCCGCCCGCCTCAGCACCGACATTGCCGCCCTGCAGCGTCTCAAGGCCGAGCTCGAAGCCGAGGCCGCACGCCTTGCCAGCGCGCTCGACACTTCCGAGCGCGGCCTCAAGGAACAGCAGGAGATGTCCGCCGCCGCGATCGCCCAGGTCGAACTGCTCAACCGCCAGCTTGTCGCCGTGCGCGAGCAGCTCGAACAGCTCAATGCCGCACTCGCCTCGGCCGAGGCCGCCACTCGCGACAAGGATCTCAAGATCGAGGAACTCGGCCGCGAGCTCAACCTGGCCCTGGCTGCACGCGTGCAGGAACTGGCACGCTACCGCTCGGAGTTCTTCGGCCGCCTGCAGGCCGTGCTCGGCAGCCGCAAGGACATCCAGATCGTCGGCGACCGTTTCGTGTTCTCCAGCGAGGTGCTGTTCCCCAGCGCCTCCGACGAGGTCAGCGCCGACGGCATGATCCAGCTCACCCGCCTGGCCGAAACGCTCAAGACCCTCGCCAGCGAGATTCCCACCGACCTGCCCTGGGTGTTGCAGGTCGACGGCCACACCGACCGTCGTCCGATCGCCACTGCCCGCTTCCCGTCGAACTGGGAGCTGTCCACCGCGCGTGCGCTCGCCATCGTGAAGTTCCTGCGCAGCCAGGGCATTCCACCGGAACGCCTGGCCGCCACCGGCTACGGCGAGTTCCACCCGCTCGACGCCCGCAGCACCGACGAAGCCTACGCCCGCAACCGCCGCATCGAGCTCAAGCTCACCAGCCGCTGAACCTGCACCGACGGGCAAGGGGCCACGCCCCCTTGCCCGTCACGGCAGCGGCAGGCGGAACACCACCCTGACGCGCTCATCGATATCGGCGCTCGCCACCGCGGCGAGCGCATGCGGCTCAGCGGCCACACGGTCGACCGCGGCCGCCCCATCCTCGAGCAGTTGCGGCGGCTGGGTACGGCCGGAAAAGCGCAGCCGAGCCCAATAGGCATCGACCTCGGCGATCTCCTGGCGCACCAGCTGGCGGTAGAAAGGCGCGCGATACGCATCCACCTCGTAGATCGTGGCACGCTCGCCAAAAGGCAGCGCCCGCGTGCGCCCGAGAAAGAGGTGCACGACCTGGGTACGCTCGAGCGCCACCACCCCGCTCGCCGGATGTGCGATCACGACCAGTTCGTCCGCGAGCACCGCCCCGGCCAGGGCAAGCGATCCGAACAGCATGGACACAAGACGCCGCGTGATCATGCCGGCGCTCAAAAGACGAAATCCAGCGCGGCGGTAAACACGCTCACGCCGCGCGGCCCGACGCTGGTACCGCTGCCATCGAGCAGCATCGACGAGCGTTTGGCCTCGATGCGGTCAAGCTGCAGCTTCAGTGCCGCATTCGGCATCAGGTCGTAGCGCACGCCCACGCCCCAGGAGTACTGGTCGCTGGCGATCAGTCCGGTGGCCCGCCCATACCCATCGCGGACCAGCAAGAGCTCGGCACGGTCCACAGGCAGGTCGAGCGGCCGCGCCTGCGGCGTGAGCTTGCCTCGTGAAGTCGTGACGAATGGCTTCCACGAGCCCGCCCGATAAGCCAGCATCGCGCCCAGTCCCTGGCCCTTGAAGCCAGGAAAGCGATTCATCCGCACATCCACACCGATCAACTGGGCCGACCATGGGCCCTGCCGCCAGTTCAGTGCAAGCCCCAGGTACTTCAGGTCGCTATTGCCGCCCTCCATCTCCGCGGCGCGCTGACGCGCCTGCGCCGCAACCTCAGGTGACAGTGCAGGTGCGACCTCACGCAGCGCTCCGGCCAGGGGCGCAAGCAAGCCATCATCGGGGGTACGCACCTGGCCCCAAGCGAGCCGCACCCCCAGCGCGCTGGACTCCCACTGCAGCGTCGCCCCAAGGGTGCTCGAGCCTTCGCGCTGGAACAGGTGCGCCCCCCGATAGTCCTCGCCACGCGTCCGTCCACCGTATAGCTTCAGGCTCAGTTCGCCCTCGCCCACCAGGGTGCTGGCGCGCAGATCCACGCCATCGAAGTGGTCGAAGGTGAATTGCCCGTACAGGTCGGTATAAGGGCGCACCGTGGTGTAGGCATAGCCGACATGGGGCGAGTCGCCATCCATATAGATGTCCACCCCAAGTCGGCCGGCGCGCAACTCCAGGGCGGGTGTCGGCGAATACTTGACGAAGCCCCAGCTCAGGCGCGGCGCCCACTCCCCTTTGCCGTCCTTGCGCACCACGACCTGCGCCATCGATGACCAGCGTGCGTCGACCTGTACATCGGCCTGCACCCCCAGCACGGAATCGATCCCGGTCTCGAGCCGTCCGGCCTGCGCACCCTCGCGCTGGTCTGCGCGGGCGCGGAACTGGGTGTCCTGCGCATCGTGATAGCTCGCTGCCAGGGTGCCAAAGCCGCTGAAGCGCAAGCCCGTTCCGGCTCCTGTCGCGCCCTCCTGTGCGGCCGGGCTCGCCGCCCCCCAGCACAACAGGCCCGCCGCCACCCAGGCCCGCGCCCCGCGTCCGCGCATGAATGCTCCGCGCTCGAGCCCCCTCATTTGCCCGCCGCCTCCAGATCCTTCACCACCACCGACAAGGCCTCGGTCGAGATCAGCACTTCGACGAGCGAGAGCACCAGCGATAGCGCCAGGGTAAGGATGCTGGCGCCGAACAGCAGCTTGCCCGGCACCTGCGCGTCGAGGAACAGCGCGAACATCGACAATGCACACAGCAAGAAGCTGAACACGCCGAAACCCTGCATGTACTGGGTCAGCGCAATGCGGCGCTTGAGCCCTGGCAACTGGCGCTGCACCAATTCCGCCCCGCGGTCGGCCGAGGCACCGAGCTGGCGCACGACCTGGGCAAGCGTCAGAAAACGGTTGGTATAGGCCAGCAGGAGCAGCGAAATGGCAGGAAACAGCAAGGCGGGTGTCGTGAGGTTCATGCTTGGTCTGGTAAACGTGACTGCGACAGGGATCCAAGCCCCATTCTAGCCCTCGCACACGCCCCAAAAGCAGATCGCCGCGGCATTGCTGCCGCGGCGATCTGCCTTGATGCAATTGGGATCAGCGCATGCGCCGACGGTTCACCGCGCCCAGAGCGAACAGCGCCATGCCCATCAGCAACAGGGTGGGGGGTGCAGGCACCGGAGTCGGTTCGTCGCCGCAACCGCTCGTGCAACCGCCCGCGTAGGCTTCGGTCACGATGGTCACATAACGCCCCTGGAAGCTCCCGGAGTCGTTGATCGACAGATAGCCCGTCGGCACCGAGGTGAAGCCGCTGTGCGACGACGTGCCCCAGTTGCTCAGGCCCGCGGTGGTCAGGCCTTCATTGACCGGGAAGCCGGCCGTCGCCGCCGGGATGACCACCGATTCTTCCTGGAAGTACGCCGTCGTACCGGCCAGTTCGGCCGCCAGGAAGGAGTTGGCGTTCGACCACCACTGGCTGCCCGAGCCGGCCCAGCCGTCGGCCAGCGACACGATGCCCAGACCGGTGCCGCTGCCGGCCCAGTTGACCGCATTGATCAGGAAGCCGCGCGGGCCGTCATCAACTGCGCCCGGGCCGTTGATGTAGTGCCAGTCGGCATCCTGGCCCGACAGGAAGGTGCGCGTGCCGCGCGCCGCCTCGATCTCGGACTTGGCGCCAAGCAGGCGGGTGGCATCGAAGCCCATCCCGAAAGTCTGGCTGGAGCCGATGACCAGCACGTCATACGCGCTGAAGGTGGGCGTGGGGTCGGACGAGTTCCACAGGGTGAAATTCCAGCTCAGGCTGCCATCACCGGCCGGGTCGTAGCTTGCGGCACCCGCGGCCAGATTGGTCATCTGCGTGTTGTAGGCCGAACCCTGGCCGTACCACAGGACGTTGATGGAGGCCGAATGCGCGATGGGCGCAACGCCGATTGCAGCGACGCAGGCCGCGGCGGAAAGAAGATGCTTCAGGGACATGATAGGACCTCATGGGCGTGTTCAAGGAGCTGCTGCACCCCTCCAAGCAAGCCGCATGCCAACACCACAAGCCACTGTTTTATTGCGACTTCCTTACCAGCACCAGGACTGCCTGTAAAAAGAGCCGACACCTTGCCCCCCGGCGGCAGCGCTACCGGCCCCACTCCGACCCCACTCCGGCTCATCCTGCCGGCGCAAAAAAAACGGCGCCGAAGCGCCGGATCCCACAAAGGGAGAGGGAGGGAGCGGGTTGCCTTACATGCTGCGGCGGTACTGGCCGCCGACCTTGTAGAGGGCATCGGTGATCTGGCCCAGCGAGCAGTAGCGCACCGCGTCGACCAGCACCTCGAACACGTTGGTGTTGGCGATCACGGCCTGCTGCAGCTTGGCCTGCCACTTCGGCGCCTCGGCCTTGTTGCGGGCATGGAAGTCGGCCAGACGCTTCAACTGGCCCTGCTTTTCTTCCTCGGTCGAGCGCGCGAGCTCGATCTCCTGCTGGGCCTGACCCTTCGGGTTGAGGAAGGTGTTCACGCCGATGATCGGGTAGGAGCCGTCGTGCTTCTTGTGCTCGTAATAGAGCGACTCCTCCTGGATCTTGCCGCGCTGGTAGCCGGTCTCCATCGCGCCCAGCACGCCGCCGCGGCTGGCGATGGCCTCGAACTCCTTGAGCACCGCCTCCTCGACGAGGTCGGTGAGCTCGTCGATGATGAAGGCGCCCTGGTTCGGGTTCTCGTTCTTGGCCAGGCCCCACTCGCGGTTGATGATGAGCTGGATCGCCATCGCGCGGCGCACGGACTCTTCGGTCGGCGTGGTGATCGCCTCGTCGTAGGCGTTGGTGTGCAGCGAGTTGCAGTTGTCGTAGATCGCGATCAGCGCCTGCAGCGTGGTACGGATGTCGTTGAAGTCCATTTCCTGCGCGTGCAGCGAGCGGCCCGAGGTCTGCACGTGGTACTTCAGCTTCTGGCTGCGCTCATTGGCGCCGTACTTGTTCTTCATCGCCACCGCCCAGATGCGGCGGGCGACGCGGCCGATCACCGAGTATTCCGGGTCCATGCCGTTGCTGAAGAAGAAGGACAGGTTGGGCGCGAAGTCGTCGATGTGCATGCCGCGCGCGAGGTACGACTCCACGTAGGTGAAGCCGTTCGACAGCGTGAAGGCGAGCTGGCTGATCGGGTTCGCGCCGGCCTCGGCGATGTGGTAGCCCGAGATCGACACCGAATAGAAGTTCTGCACCTTGTTATGGACGAAGTACTCCTGGATGTCGCCCATCATCTTGAGCGCGAACTCGGTACTGAAGATGCAGGTGTTCTGGCCCTGGTCTTCCTTCAGGATGTCGGCCTGCACGGTGCCGCGCACGGTCGACAGCGTCCAGGCCTTGATCTTGGCGTACTCGTCCTCGGTCGGGTCGCGGCCGTTGTCGGCCTTGAACTTGGCGACCTGCTGGTCGAGCGCGGTATTGAAGAAGAAAGCCAGAATGATCGGCGCCGGGCCGTTGATCGTCATCGACACCGAGGTCGTCGGCGCGCACAGGTCGAAGCCGTCGTACAGCACCTTCATGTCGTCGAGCGTGGCGATGGACACGCCCGAGTTGCCGATCTTGCCGTAGATGTCCGGACGCGGGTCGGGGTCGCAGCCGTACAGCGTCACCGAGTCGAAGGCGGTCGACAGGCGGTGCGCCGGCATGCCCTCGGAGACCCGCTTGAAGCGGCGGTTGGTACGGAAGGCGTCGCCCTCGCCCGCGAACATGCGGGTCGGGTCCTCGCCCTCGCGCTTGAACGCGAACACACCGGCGGTGTAGGGGAAGGAGCCGGGAACGTTCTCCTTCATCAGGAACTTGAGCGTCTCGCCCTCGTCCTCGAAGTTGGGCAGCGCCACCTTGCGGATCTTGCTGCCGGCCAGCGAGGTGTGGGTGAGCTGGGTGCGGATCTCCTTGTCGCGGATCTTCACCACGTACTCGTCGGCGGCGTACAGCGCCTTCTCGGTCGGCCACTGCTCGAGCAGCTTCTTCGCCTGCGGGGTGAGCTCGCCGTCCTTCCAGTTGATGAGTTCGTCAAACGAACCCGCGTCCTTGCCGCACTGCTCGAACAGCCCCTTGGCGATCTTCAGCGACTGGCGCTCACGCGCCACGCGGGCCTGCTGCTCGACGTGCTTGTGGTAGCCACGGACGGTATCGGCGATTTCGGCCAGGTAGCGGGTGCGGTCGGCGGGGACGATGGCACGGCCTTCCGAGGACGCCTTCACGCTCACCACCGGCAGCTTGCTCTTGGCGACTTTCAGGCCCTTGCCCACCAGCGCCGGCAGCATGGCCTGGTAGAGCGCGGTGACGCCGTCGTCGTTGAAGCGCGCCGCCATGGTGCCGAACACCGGCATCTCTTCCGGGCGCTGGCCGAACAACTCGCGGTTGCGCTGGTATTGCTTGGCGACGTCGCGCAGCGCGTCGAGCGCGCCCTTGCGGTCGAACTTGTTGATGGCGACGAAATCGGCGAAGTCGAGCATGTCGATCTTCTCGAGCTGGCTGGCGGCGCCGAACTCGGGGGTCATCACGTACAGCGACAGGTCGACGAAGGGCACGATCGCGGCATTGCCCTGGCCGATGCCCGAGGTCTCGACCACCACCAGGTCGAAGCCCGCCAGCTTGCACGCGGCGATGACTTCGGGCAGCGCGGCCGACACTTCCGAGCCGGTGTCGCGGGTGGCGAGCGAGCGCATGTAGATGTTGTCGTGCTCGATCGCGTTCATGCGGATACGGTCGCCCAGCAGCGCGCCGCCGGTACGCTTGCGCGAGGGGTCGATCGACACGATCGCGAGCTTGAGCTTGTCGTCCTGGTCGAGACGGAAGCGGCGCACCAGTTCGTCGGTGAGCGAGGACTTGCCCGCGCCGCCGGTGCCGGTGATACCCAGCGTCGGCACCTTGGTCTTGGCCGCAGCCTCGATCAGCGCCTTCCTGACGTCGTCGCCGTAGCCGCCGTTCTCCAGCGCGGTGATGATCTGCGCCAGCGCACGGCGATCGCCGGCGGCCAGCGCCTTCAGCACGGCGTCGGCCTTCTGCGGCGCGGCCTTGGTGATGTCCATGTCGCAGCGCTCGACCACGCTGTTGATCATGCCCTGCAGGCCCATCTTGGCGCCGTCTTCGGGCGAGAAGATGTGGGTGACGCCGTACTCGTGCAGCTCCTTGATCTCGGCCGGCACGATCACGCCGCCGCCGCCGCCGAACACCTTGATGTGCTCGCCGCCGTTGGCCTTGAGCAGGTCGATCATGTACTTGAAGAACTCGACGTGGCCGCCCTGGTAGCTGGTGATGGCGATGCCCTGCACGTCTTCCTGCAGCGCAGCATTGACGATCTCGCCCACCGAGCGGTTATGCCCCAGGTGGATGACCTCGGAGCCGGTCGACTGCAGGATGCGGCGCATGATGTTGATCGAGGCATCGTGGCCGTCGAACAGGGCCGCGGCGGTGACGAAGCGCACCTTGTTCTTCGGCTTGTAGGGCGACAGCTTGTGCGCAACGCTGAGGTCGGTCATTTCGGTCATCTCCAGGTTGGATGAGATCTAACCCTGCAATCTTAGAAGCCCGACACCGCCATTGCCATTGCGCTTGCCGACGCTAATCGTGCAAAATCCGCCAACAACACCCCCGCCGCGCACCGCCCCCCGTAGGCGCGGCGCCCGGCACGCATCGCCCCTCCCCGTAGGAGCGGCGCAAGCCGCGAGGGTTTGAAGGCGACTCGCCCATGGCAATAACGATTCTGTGCGCTCGAACAACCATGCCCGACACCGCCCCCCACTCCACGCTGCCCCCACGCCTGCGCCGCGGCCGCGCCACGGTAGCGCCCGGCTTCGTCAGCGGCATGCTTGCCGGCTACGTGCGCCGCGGCCACGACCCGGCGCCCCTGCTCTCCCGTGCCGGCATCGACCTTGCAGATACAGCCAGCCGCATTCCCGTCGAGCGCTACGCGCTGCTCTACAACCTGTGCATCGAAGCGCTCGACGACGAAGCCTTCGGCCTGCTGCCACAGCCGATGCCGCCGGGCAGCTTCGAATTCCTCTGCCGCGCCATGCTCGGCGCACCAACGCTCGACAAGGCGCTCGGGCGGGCAATCCGCTTTCTGCGCATCGTACTGCCGGGCTTTCGCGTCGAACTGCAGCGTGACGGCGCGCAGGCAAGGCTCCTGATCGACGATGAAGGCCGGCTCGGCCCCCTGGCCGACGACCCCGCCCGCGTGTTCGCGTACGAATGGCTGCTGCGCCTGCTGCATGGCGTGGCAAGCTGGTTCGTCGGCCGCGGCCTCGCCCTCGACGCCGTTCGCTTTCCCTACCCGCGACCAGCGCACGCCGACGACTACGCGCTGGTCTACACCGAACACTCCAGCTTCGACGCGGAACACCTGGTCGCCGAACTGCAGGCCAACCTGCTCGACCTCCCCCTGCGCCGCGACGAGGCCGCGCTCGCCAGCTTCCTCGACGGCGCGCCGGGCAAGATCACCACCCTCTATCGCCGCGACCGCGAGATGGTGTTCCGCGTCCGCGACCTGCTGCGCGACGCCCTGCCCCACAGCCTGTCGCTGGAAAAAGCGGCCGCCCGCCTGCACCTGTCGCCGCGCACGCTGCACCGTCGCCTCGAGGAAGAGGGCTCGAGCTTCCGCGCCATCAAGGACGCCACCCGGCGCGACATCGCCTATGCGCGGCTGACCAAGACCGCCCAGCCCATCGCCCACATCGCCGCCGAACTCGGCTACGCCGACCCCTCCACCTTCTACCGCGCCTTCGTATCGTGGTCGGGCGTGTCACCCGAGCGGTTCCGGCTGCAGCTTGCGCAGGCGGAAAAGACAACGTGACGTTGACGTAAGCGTCAATTCTTGGCCAAACTGCAGGGCTGTGCGCCATGCGGGGGCGGCAAACAAAAAGCTCGCGGCTGGCGCCGCTCCTACGGCAAACCCAACGCGCATCTCCCCCTGTAGGAGCGGCGCCAGCCGCGAGGGGTTGAAGGCGACGTGGGCAGGTGTGGGCCGCAGACCAAAAGCTCGCGGCTGGCGCCGCTCCTACGGCAAACCCAACGCGCATCTCCCCCCTGTAGGAGCGGCGCCAGCCGCGAGGGGTTGAAGGCGATGTGGGCAGGTGGGCGGCCGACGAAAAGCTCGCGGCTGGCGCCGCTCCTACGGCGGCACCGGACAGGGCGCACGGGCACGCGCCATGCAGCAGCCTGTCGCGGCGCACGGCCGATTGTGCAAACATCGCGTGACAGCAACCACGACGGAGAGCGACACAGCATGGCGAAGGCCGACGAGGAGAGCATCACCTATTCCGCGCTGTCGCCCGAACAGCGCCGGCGCTACGACCTGCTGCTCGCCGGCCTCGACCTGCTCGACCAGGCGATCGCGGTGTTCGACGCCACCCCAAAGCTCGTCACCTGGAACAAGGCGCTGCTGCGCCTGCTCGACTTCCCCGAGTCCATGGTGCGCGTGGGCACGCCCTTCGAAGACTTCGTGCGCTTCAATGCCGAGCGCGGCGAGTACGGCCAGGGCGACATCGACACCCTCATCCGCGAACGCGTCGCCGCTGCACGCAGCTTCCAGCCGCACTACGTCGAGCGCGCACGACCCAACGGCCGCATCCTCGCCGTCCGCGGCGTCCCCATCCCCAACCTCGGCTTCGTGTCGCTGTGGACCGACATCACCGAGCAACGCCGCTACGAAGGCGTGATGGAGCAGCAGAACGTACGCCTCGAGGAGCGCGTGCGCGAGCGCACCGCCGAACTCGAGGCCGCCAACAAACGCCTCGCCCGCGCCAACATCGAGATCGACGATATCGCCGAGGCCCTGCGCCGCAGCGAAAACCGCCTGCAGCTCATCATCGACTCCATCCCCGCCCTCATCGCCTACGTCGACCGCGGCGAGATCTACCGCTTCGCCAACAAGGGCTACGCCGACTGGTTCGGCCTGGGCAAGGACGAGATCATCGGCCGCAGCATCCACGAGGTCTTCGGCGAGGACAGCTATACCCAGATCGTCCCCCACCTCGCCCGCGCCCTCGACGGCGAGCGCGTCACCTACGAGTACGCCCGCCGCCTCGCCGATGGCCGCACCGTGCACGCGCGCAGCGTGGTCGTCCCCGAAGCCGACGCCGACGGCACCACGGTCGGCTTCTTCGTGCTGTCGATCGACATCACCGAACAGAAAGCCCACCAGGCCGCACTCATCCAGGCGCAGAAGATGGAAGCCGTCGGCCAACTCACGGGCGGGCTCGCGCACGACTTCAACAACCTGCTCACCATCATCATCGGCAACCTGTCGGTGCTCAACGAGCGCATCGGCGGCGGCGCCGGCTCCGAGTACGTCGCCCCCTCGCTGCAGGCCGCGCGCCGGGGCGCCGAACTCATCCGCCGCCTGCTCACCTTCTCGCGCCGCCAGTCGCTCGAACCGACCTCGGTCGAGGTCAGCGCCCTCGTGCACAACATGACCCACCTGCTGGTGCGCACCCTCGGCGAAACCGTGCGGGTGCGCCTGCGCCTGCCCAGCGACCCGCTGTACGCCCTGGTCGACCCGCACCAGCTCGAGAACGCCATCCTCAACCTCGCCATCAATGCGCGCGACGCCATGCCCGAAGGCGGCGAGCTCACCATCACCGTCAAGCGCCGCACCCTCGAAGGCACCCTCGCCCAGGTCGGCGAGCTCGCCCCCGGCGCCTACGTGCAGATCGACGTCTCCGACACCGGCGCCGGTATCGAGCCCGCCGTGCTGCAGCGCGTGTTCGAGCCCTTCTTCACCACGAAACCTTTTGGTGGCGGCAGCGGTCTCGGCTTGTCGATGGTGTATGGCTTTGTCCGCCAGTCCGGCGGCAACATCCGCATCCGCAGCACCCCTGGCGCGGGCACGCATGTGCGCTTCGTGCTGCCCACGGCCGAGGCCACCCCGGCCGAGAACCGCAAGGCAGCCGAGCCGCCGGCCGCGCGACCGATGCTCGACGGTCCGGTGCTGCTGGTCGAAGACGAACCCGAAGTGCGCAAGGTGATCCGCATGCAACTCACCGCCAACGGCTATCCGGTGATCGAAGCCAGCAATGGCGTCGAGGCCCTGGAGCTGCTGGAGAACATCGACGACATTGCCCTGCTCGTCAGCGACACCGTCATGCCCGGCGGCATCGGCGGGCGCGAGCTCGCCCAGCGCGCCCGCGCGCTGCGCCCCGGGCTGCCGATCCTGCTCGTCACCGGCTACGCCAGCGAACGCGCCATCACCGGTGTCGCCCCCGCCGACGTACCCACGCTGCGCAAGCCTTTCGACCAGGCTACCCTGGCCGCAGCACTCGCCAACCTGCTCGCACCGCAGCCCGCCCCCACAGCGCCCCAACCGGAGCACGGCCAAACATGCCCCTGACCGCGACCGACGCCAACACGCCCGTCATCATGGTGCTCGAGGACGACCCCGAGATCGCCCGCCTCATCTGCATGAGCCTGGGCGAATACGGGTTCCGCTGCGAACACGTCAGCACCGGCCAGCAGTTGCTGGCGCGCGCACGCCGCAGCGCCCCCGACCTGTGCATCGTCGACCTCGGCCTGCCCGACATGGACGGCATGCAGGTCGTGCGCGAACTGCAGGACGGCAGCCCATGCGCGGTGCTCATCCTCACCGGCCGCAACGACGTCACCGACCGCGTGCTCGGACTCGAGCTCGGTGCTGACGACTACATCGTCAAGCCTTTCGAACCGCGTGAGCTGGTCGCCCGCGTGCGTTCTATCCTGCGCCGCTACCAACGCGCAGCCGCCCCCGAGACCCCCACCGAGCGCACCATCGCCCGCTTCGCCGACTGGACCTTCGACGCCAGCCGCCACGCCCTCAGCGCCCCGGACGGGCGCGAGATCAGCCTCTCCGCCGCCGAAGCCAGCCTGCTCGCCACCCTGCTGCGGCGGCCCAACAAGATCCTGTCGCGCGAGCAACTGCTCGGCGAACGCGACGTCGACCCTTTCGACCGCAGCATCGACGTGCGCATCTCCCGCCTGCGCCGCAAGCTCGACGACGACCCGCACAACCCGCGCCTCATCAAGACCGTGTACGGCGCCGGCTACCTCTTCTCCGCCCAGGTCGCCTGGTCCTGATGCAGGCACCGCGGCCTGCTGTAGGCGCGGCCTGCTGTAGGCGCGGCGCAAGCCGCGAGCTCTTCCGGGCGGCTGCGATGAGCCGCGTCGCCTTCAACCCCTCGCGGCTGGCGCCGCTCCTACGGGGGCCGCAACGCGCGTTGGGTTTGCTGTAGGAGCGGCGCAAGCCGCGAGCTTTTCGGGTCCCACCCAACCCCATCGCCTTCAACCCCTCGCGGCTGGCGCCGCTCCTACGGGGGCCGCAACGCGCGTTGGGTTTGCTGTAGGAGCGGCGCAAGCCGCGAGCTTTTCGGGTCCCACCCAGCCCCATCGCCTTCAACCCCTCGCGGCTGGCGCCGCTCCTACGGGGGCCCGCGGCGGTGGTCTTCGCTGTAGGAGCGGCGCAAGCCGCGAGCTTTTTCGGGTCCCACCCAGCCCCATCACCTTCAACCCCCTCGCGGCTGGCGCCGCGCCTACACGAAGGGGCATCCGGGGTGGATTTGTTGCGACTTCCTCTATAATTATGAATTCTTAACTCAACACCTCACTGGAGGCATCATGTCGCAGCGCCCCTTCAAGATCCTCGGTATCCAGCAGATCGCCATCGGCGGCCCGAGCAAGGACAAACTCAAGACGCTGTGGGTCGACATGCTTGGCCTGGAGGTCACCGGCAACTTCGTGTCCGAACGCGAGAACGTGGACGAAGACATCTGCGCGATGGGCGCAGGCCCGTTCAAGGTCGAGGTCGACCTGATGCAGCCGCTGGATCCCGAGAAAAAGCCGGCGGTGCACACCACCCCGCTCAACCACGTCGGCCTGTGGGTGGACGACCTGCCCAAGGCGGTGGCATGGCTCAGCGCCAACGGCGTGCGCTTCGCGCCTGGCGGCATCCGCCGGGGTGCGGCCGGCTTCGACATCACCTTCCTGCACCCCAAGGGCAACGACGAGTTCCCGATCGGTGGCGAGGGCGTGCTCATCGAACTGGTGCAGGCGCCGCCCGAAGTCGTGGACGCCTTCGCGCGCCTGGCGGGCTGACCACGGCCCCGGGGGCGCGCGGCGCGCCCCCGTGCGGCTTCCTGCGTTGCGAGATTGATCGCCGATATGGAATCGATACCGACAAATCCGTAAAGTCGGCGATCCTCGTGTCGATAACTGCAAGACACATCCGCTGAAGATGGTCTCGGACATCGCAGCCAAAGCCCGCTACTCGCCGCAGAAAAGGACCGCAGATGGAACCCGTCAGCCGCCCATCAAGTTCGATCGCCAGCCGCCTTGGCCTGATCGTCGCCCTTCCACTCATCGTCATCATCGTGCTGGCCGTCATGCTCGGACAATCGGCGCTCGAGCGCTCGCGTTCGGCCGAAACCACCGCGCAACTGTCTGGGCTCAGTGCCGCTGTCAGCGAACTGGTGCACCGACTGCAGATCGAGCGCGGCTCGACCGCGGGCTTCATCAGCTCCTCGGGCTCCCAGATGCGTGACGTCCTGCCCGGCTTCCAGCGCGACACCGACACCGCCCTCGCGCAGTTCCGCAGCCGGCACCAGCAGACCATCACCGCCGACACGCCGACCGCCCAGAAGCAGGTCGCCGACGTCGAAAGCCAGCTCGCCCAACTCGCCGACATCCGCAGGCAGGCGCAACAACTGAGCATCGCCATCGGCGAGAGCACGCGCTACTACACCGCCACCATCGACAACCTCATCCAGCTCGCCGCGGGGGCCGCGCATTACAACTCCGACCCCTTGATCGGACAGCGCTCCACTGCGCTCGAAGCGCTCATCCGCGCCAAGGAAGCCGCAGGCCAGGAACGCGCGCTCACCACCGCCGCCTTCAGCGCCGACTGGGTCACGCCCGAGCAGCACCGCACCATCAGCGAACGCATCAACCGCCAGCGCGCCTTCTTCGAGCTGTTCGGCTCGGTGGCGGGCAGCGACGCCCGGGCCGCGCTCAAGCAGATCGAGGCTTCGCCCGAACTCGAAGCCGTCAAGCGCATGCGCGATGTCATGAGCGAGCGCATGACGTATGGCGAATTCGGCATCAAAGGCGCAGACTGGTTCGCGACCAGCACCGCCTACATCGACCGCCTCTATGCCCTGGAGCGCCAGGTCAACGGCGAGATCGCCAAGCTCGCAGGCGAACTGGTCGACAGCAGCACGCGCACCCTCTACATCACCATCGGCCTGTCGGTCCTGGCCATTGGCGCCACGCTGGTGGTGTCGGCCCTGCTCGGGCGCAGCATCAGCCGCCCGCTCAGCCAGGCCGTGCGCATCGCCGAGCAGGTTTCCAGCGAAAAGGACTTCACCCGCAGCATCCCGGTCGAAGGCGTGACCGAAGTGCAGCGCACCGCCCAAGCGTTCAACAACCTCATCGGCACCTTCCGCCACATCCTGTCCGAAGCGCGCACGTCCAGTGAGGGGGTGTCGTCTGCGGCGGCGTCCATCTCGGCATCGAGCACCCAGCTCAGCCGCAGCGCCGACATCCAGGCCGAATCGGCCGCCACCGTGGCCGCTGCCGCCACCGAAGTCTCGAGCAGCGTCAGCGAGACGGCCACGCGCGCCGCCACGGCTGCCGAACTGGTCGACAAGGCCTCGGCCGACACGCACTCGGCGCTGGACATCATGCAAGAGATGGTCGGCCGCGTGGAGCAAGCCGCCAGCCAGGTCACCGCATCGCAGGCCGACGTTCAATCGCTGGCTGCCAGTTCCAAGCAGATCGGCGGCATCGTCGGCGTCATTCGCGAGATCGCCGAGCAGACCAACCTGCTCGCCCTCAACGCCGCCATCGAGGCCGCGCGTGCAGGCGAGCAAGGCCGCGGCTTCGCGGTCGTCGCCGACGAAGTGCGCAAGCTCGCCGAACGCACCGCCTCGTCGACCCGCGAGATCAGCACCCTCATCCACGAGATCCAGCAACACGTCGACAGCACCGTCGACTCGATGCAGGCCGCGGGCGTCAACGTCAGCGGCAGCCTCGAGCTCGTATCGCGCACCGAAGCCGCGCTACGCAGCATCGGCGACAGCTCCGAGCGCGTCGCACAGAGCGTGCAGGGCATGGCCCACACCATCCGCGAGCAGGACATCGCCATCCAGCAGGTCGCATCCAACGCCGAGCGCATCGCCGCCATGACCGAAGAAAACAGCGGCGCCGCACGCACCAGCTCGGACACGGCCGAAGAGCTCGCCCGCGTCGCAAGCGCGCTGTCGAGCCTTGTGGGGCGCTTCCGCACCTGACACCGAGGTCGCGGTACAAGGCTGCCAAACAGCCCCCGAGTGTCGGTTTTTTTTACACCGGGGGCATAAGCACCCCCATCAAATCGCACCATCCACATAAAAATCAATAACTTGTATTTCTGGCATCCGACTTGCTTTGTTGCCACAGCGATTAAGCTCACGCTTGGCACCACCCGGCCAGGCGCAATCTCTTAACCGGTTCAACAACCGATTAAAAGGACCCAGACAATGAAGAAATACGCCCTTCTCGCCGCGACCGCCGCCCTCACCGCCGTGTCGACCGGCGCCTCGGCCGCCTATGTCAGCAACGTCCAGTCGCTGGCTGGCGACTTCGCCATCAGCGGCTTCGCCGACGGCACCCCGCTGACCTACAACGTGGCGCTCACCGGCCTGTCCGGCAGCCTGTCGCTGGCCGCTGCCCCGTCGGGCAGCTACACCGTCAGCGTCGGCCCCGGCCTCGCCGGCGGCACCGGCTACGCCGAAGCCACCTTCTTCGACGGCCCTGGCGGTACCGTCAGCCGCACGATCAGCTCGAACGTCCAGGTGTTCTCGGGCGACCTCAACGTCTCCGGCCTCACCCCGGGCGTGTATCCGTTCGTCTTCGGCATGGGCCTGATCTCCAGCCCGATCTCGTTCGGCTTCAACGGCAGCTATGACGGCGCCACCACCATGGGCGTGCTCGGCCTGCTCAACGGCCTGCTCGGCACCTCGTTCAGCGACCCCACCGGCGCTGGCACCGTCGCCATCACCGGCACCATCACCGACACCAGCGTGACCATGTCCATCACCGAAACGGCCTCCGGCTGGGACGGCGCTGGCGTGCTGCTGGCTGCTGCCGACTACGCTGCCTTCCTGCAGGGCCGTCCGGACTCGCAGGCCGAGCGCATCGCTTACATGCAGAGCCCCACCTACAACCTGACCGACGGCAGCTTCGCCATGCGTAACATCGCCGTCACCGCCGTGCCCGAGCCCGCCTCGCTGGCGCTGCTCGGCCTCGGTCTGGCTGGCCTGGGTGTCATGCGCCGTCGCAAGCAAGCTGCCTGACCTTCCGGTCACGCCGCACCAGCCGACGCCCTCGCAAGGGGGCGTCGGCTTTTTTCTTATAATGCCGCCATGTTCGAAAAGATCCTCACCCTCTGCACCGGCAACATCTGTCGCAGCCCGCTCGCCGAGGCCGTCCTGCGCCAGCGCCTGGCCGATCGTGGCCGCACGGCCACCGTCGCCTCTGCCGGCACCGGCGCCCTGGTCGGCCACGCTGCAGACGCGGACACCCAGGCCATCGCGCTTGCCCGCGGCATCGACCTCTCCGCCCACCGCGCCCGTCAGCTCACCCCCGAGATCAGCCGCTGGGCCGACATCATCCTGGTGATGGAAAAACACCACCTCGAATACGCCACCCACCTCGCCCCCACCGCACGCGGCAAGCTCTTCCTGCTGGGGCACTGGTCCAAGGTCGAAGTCCCCGACCCCTACCGCCTCAGCCAGGACCACCACGCCCTGGCCTGCGACATCATCTGCGCAGCCACCGACGACTGGCTTGCCCGCCTGTAAATCCCGTTGAAAAGCTCGCGGCTGGCGCCGCTCCTACAGCAAACCCAACGCGCGGCGCCCCCTGTAGGAGCGGCGCCAGCCGCGAGGGGTTGAAGGCGACGGGGGTCGGTGGGCGGCCGATGAAAAGCTCGCGGCTGGCGCCGCTCCTACGACAAACCCGGCGCGCGTCGCCATCGACTGGCCCCGATTCCTGGGCGCCATGCGAAAATGTCGGTCGAACATCTCTCCATCAGGTGACCGCGCTTGAACGGCCTCAAGGATTTCCTGCACCTCCTGCAGCACTCCTTCCGCAACCTGCTCCCCATCGTCGTCGTCGTCGCCTTCTTCCAGGCCATCGTCTTGCAGACGGTGCCGGATGGCCTGGGGTCGATGGTTGCGGGGCTGCTGGTGGTGGTGGTGGGCGTGGCCCTGTTCCTGCAAGGGCTGGAGCTGGGCATCTTCCCGATCGGCAAGAACCTCTCCAACGCCTTTGCCAAGCGCGGCTCCCTGCCACTGCTGATGGCGTTCGGGTTCGCGCTCGGTTTCTCCGCGGTGATCGCCGAGCCAGCGCTGATCGCCGTCGCCAGCCAGGCCGAAACGATCAGCGCCGGGCGAGTCGACGGATTCACCCTGCGCCTCCTGGTGGCGACATCGGTCGGCGCGGTGGTTGCGCTCGGCGTGGTGCGCACCATCCTCGGCCATTCGCTGCACTGGTACATGATCATCGGCTACCTGCTGGTGGTCACCGTCACCTTCTTTGCGCCCGAGGAAATCGTCGGCCTCGCCTATGACTCGGGCGGGGTCACCACCAATATCGTCACCGTGCCCCTGATCGCCTCGCTCGGCATCGGCCTGGCGGTATCGATCCGCGGCCGCAACGCGCTCGCACACGGCTTTGGCCTGGTCGCGCTGGCGGTGATGGTGCCGATGATCTCGGTGCAGCTCTACGGCATCTTCGTCTACAGCCTCGGCGCCGGCCCCGCGCTCGCCGCCGCGCAGCCCGCGGCCGGCATCGCCCAGGCCGCTGCGGCCGCTATTCCCGAGCCCGCCGGCATGCTCGGCGCACTCACCGGCATGCTCGTCGACCTGCTCACCATGTTCCGCGACGTGGCGCCGATCATCGTCGTCATCCTGTTCTTCCAGTACGGCGTGATCCGCAAGCCGATCGCCCACCTGCACAAGGTCGTGGGCGGCTTCGTCATGGTCATCGTCGGCCTCTATGCCTTCGTGATCGGGCTCAAGCTCGGGCTCTTCCCGGTCGGGCGCGCCATGGCGGAACAGCTCGTCGCCCTCGACACCTACACCTGGGTATACCTGTTCGCACTGTCGATCGGCTTTGCCACCACCATGGCCGAGCCCGCGCTGATCGCCATCGGCCAGAAGGCCGAAGAAGCCGGCAAGGGGCGGCTCAACGCCAACCACATCCGCATCCTGGTCGCCATCGGCGTGGCCATCGGCATCACCATCGGCGTGCATCGCATCATCACCGGCGACTCGATCCACTACTACATCATGGGCGGCTACGCCCTGGTCATTGCGCTGACCTGGCTGGCGCCCAAGTACATCGTCCCCCTCGCCTTCGACCTCGGCGGCGTCACCACGTCCGAGGTGACCGTACCGCTCGTTACTGCGCTGGGCATCGGGCTGGCCACCAACATCGAGGGGCGCAACGTGCTCATCGACGGCTTCGGCCTCATCGCGTTTGCCTCGATCTTTCCCATCGTAACCGTGATGCTCTATGCTCTTTACGCCGAGCGGTTCAAGCCGACAGGAGAAAAAACGTGAAGTTCTCGGTACTTGTCGCGATCCTCGCCGAGGATCTCGAAGAACAGGCGATCGACATCGCCAAGCGCTCGGGCGCAGGCGGCGTCACACTGCTGGACGGGCGCGGCATCGGCGCCACGGAAAAGAAGACCTTCTTCGGCCTCACCTACGAGGGTAGCCAGTCCGTACTGGTGATGGTGCTCGAGAAGAAGCTCTCGCTCTCCGTGCTCAAGAACCTCAGCCGCGAGCTCGACCTCAAGAACAGCAGCCGTGGCGTGGTGTTCACCATCCCGCTCGAGCACATCGCCGGCATCGACATGCGCCAGATCCAGCAGTTCGAAGAGCACATCAAGCACGACATCTAGGAGCCCCCATGCTGGTCAAGGACATCATGTTGCGCGAAGTGGTGACGGTATCGCCCTTCGCAACCATCCGCGAAGCCATGCGGGTGATGAAGCAGAACAAGGTCAAGTCGCTGGTGGTCGAGAAGCGCGACGCCCATGACGCCTACGGCATCATCACCTACACCAACATCCTCAAGACGATCGTCGCCGAAGAGGGGGACATCGACCTCGTCAATGTCTACGACATCTGCGCAAAGCCAGCGCTGACCATCTCGCGCGAGCTCGACGTCAAGCACGCCGCCCGCCTCATGGTCAATATCGGCGTCCGCCGCCTGCTGGTCACCTCATCCAACGAGCTCGCCGGCATCGTCACCATGTCCGACATCGTCGGCGCCATCCTCAAGCTCGCCGACGAAGAGGCCTGATCGGCCCGAAAAGCTCGCGGCTGGCGCCGCTCCTACAGCAAACCCAACGCGCGTCGCCCCCCTGTAGGAGCGGCGCAAGCCGCGAGGGGTTGAAGGCGACGGGGGTCGGTGGGCAGCCGATTAAAAGCTCGCGGCTGGCGCCGCTCCTACAGCAAACCCAACGCGCGTCGCCCCCCTGTAGGAGCGGCGCAAGCCGCGAGGGGTTGAAGGCGACGGGGGTGGGCGGGCAGCCGATGAAAAGCTCGCGGCTGGCGCCGCTCCTACGGCAAACCCACCGCGCGTCGCCCCCTGTAGGAGCGGCGCCAGCCGCGAGGGGTTGAAGGCGACAGGGGTCGGTGGACGGTCGACTAAAAGCTCGCGGCTGGCGCCGCTCCTACAGCAAACCCAACGCGCGTCGCCCCCTGTAGGAGCGGCGCGAGCCGCGAGGGTTTGAAGGCGACGGGGGTGGGTGGGCAGCCGATTAAAAGCTCGCGGCTGGCGCCGCTCCTACGGCAAACCCAACGCGCGCCGCCCCCCTGTAGGAGCGGCGCAAGCCGCGAGGGTTTGAAGGCGACGGGGGTGGGTGGGCAGCCGATTAAAAGCTCGCGGCTGGCGCCGCTCCTACAGCAAACCCAACGCGCGTCGCGAGGGGGCGTTGGGGCTGGCTTTAACAGGCACTTCATATCACGCAGGGACACTGCCGGGTGTCATTCCCTGTCCATTCGAGGTCCCTCATGAATCACGCCGTCATCCCGGCCGTTGCCGTCCTCGCGGGCGCGCTTGCGCTTGCAGGTTGCATCAGCGATTCGGATACACCCAAGCCCGACTTCCCGCTCGCAATCCTGCACATCAACGACCACCACTCCAATCTCGACGAAGCCAGCGCCACGCTGCGCCTGGCCACCGACGCCAGCGGCACGCGCAGTAACGTCAGCGTCGGCATGGGCGGTTTTCCGCGCGTGGTGACGGCGATCGACGAGCTGGCCACGCGCCACGGCAATGTCCTCAAGCTGCACGCGGGCGATGCCATTACCGGCACGCTCTACTACACCCTCACCGAAGGCAAGTCCGATGCCGACCTGATGAACGAGGTGTGCTTCGACGCCATGGCAGTGGGCAACCACGAATTCGACGCGGGTGATGCCGGTCTGCGCAGCTTCATCGACGACCTGTGGGCGAGCCCCACCTGCCGCACGCCGCTGCTGTCGGCCAACCTGTCGCTGCGCGCGGGCTCGCCGATCGGCAGCGACGGCGTACGCCCCGCCGTGGTGATCGAGCGTGGCGGCGAGCGCATCGGCATCATCGGCCTCACCATCGCCGACAAAACCCAGAACGCATCGCGCCCCGACCCCGGCACCCGCCTGCTCGACGAACGCGAGGCCGCCCAGCGCGAGATCGACCGCCTGCACGCGCAAGGCATCGACAAGATCGTGCTGCTCACCCACATGGGCTATGCACAGGACCAGGCCCTGGCTGCGCAGCTGTCGGGCGTCGACGTCATCGTCGGCGGCGACTCGCACAGCCTGCTCGGCGACGACAGCCTGCGCGACTACGGTCTGTCGCCGGTCGGCGCCTACCCCACGGTCGCTGCCGACAAGGACGGCAACACCGTCTGCATCGCCCAGGCCTGGCAGTACAGCGCCGTCGTCGGCGAGCTGGAGGTCGTCTTCGACGGCCGCGGCAAGGTCAAGTCCTGCGGCGGCCAGCCCCATGTCCTCATCGGCAGCACGCTGGGCACGCTCAGCGGCGACGCCCTCACCTTCGCCCAGGCCGACCTCGCCCGCCAGCCCGCGCTGCGCGTCACCGCGCCCAACGCCCAGGCTGCCAGCGTGCTCGCCGACTACACCCGCCAGGTGACCGACTTCGGCGCCGAGCCCGTCGCCAACGCGCAAACCAACCTCTGCCTGCGCCGCGTGCCCGGCACCGCCCGCGACGGCTCGCGCTCGCGCCTCGCCGGCTGCAACGACGACCCCCATGTCATTGCCCACGGCGGCGACGTCCAGCAACTCGTCGCCGAAGCCTTCCTGCGCCAGGGCCAGCGCTTTGGCGGCGCCGACATTTCGCTGCAGAACGGCGGTGGCGTGCGCGTCGACCT
The DNA here is from genome assembly GCF_029588855.1 of Thauera mechernichensis. Classification (NCBI taxonomy): domain Bacteria; kingdom Pseudomonadati; phylum Pseudomonadota; class Betaproteobacteria; order Rhodocyclales; family Zoogloeaceae; genus Thauera; species Thauera mechernichensis. The sequence goes on from NZ_JARQZE010000001.1 coordinate 359,388, forward strand.
CGCCATGGGCACGGTCACGGTGGGCAACATCTACACCGTGCTGCCGTTCAAGAACACGCTGGTCGCACTCGACATGAGCGGCGCAGAGATCCGCGCCGCACTCGAAGACGCCATGCAGAGCGTGGTCGCCGGCAACACCGGCTCCTACCCCTACGCCGGCGCGCTGCGCTGGCAGGTCGACCTGCGCCAGCCGCGCGGCAGCCGCATCAGCGCCCTGGAGCACCGCAACGCTGGCGGCAGCTGGGTCGCGCTCGACGACAGCGCCCGCTACCGGGTGATCACCAACGACTTCATCGCCGACGGCCAGGACGGCTACACCACGCTGGGCACCATCAGCGGCGAGCGTCGCACCGACACCTTCCTCGCCTACGCCGACGCCTTCCTGCGCTACGCGCTGGACAACCCCGTGCTCGCCCGCCCGGCCACGGCAGACTTCAGCACCCAGGTGTTCATCGACACCCCCTGAGCGCAGGCCTCGCTCAGCCCGCAGCACCGCATGGGGCCGGACCTCGACCACGGGGCCGGCCCCATGCCGTACGCCCGCACGCCTGCACTCCCCCCACGCTTGCTGCTAAGGAATTTCCCTTATATCGCTAAAGATGGCACTTCTGCAGACGATAAATCGGAGCATCATCCACCTGCTGCGCGTTCAACTTCGGCACCCAGGGGCACCCAGCGCGCGGGACCAACCTGACAGCATTCCGGAGCCATCATGCGTTCGATCAAGTTCATGATTGTGGGCCTGCTGCTGACGGTGATCGCGCTCACCGCAGCGGTACTCTCCACGGCATCCTTCTTCCAGCTGCGCGGCCAACTCGTCGGCGCCATGGAAGAATCCACCCGGCTCGCGGCAAACAGCTACGCCGGGCGGATCGCCGAATGGGTGGACACCCGCCGGCGCATGATCGAAGCGCTCGTCCCCATCGCCGTCGACCCCGACGCCCTCACCTTCTTCCAGCGTGCCGCCGAAGGCCTCGCGCTGGACCTGGTCTATGCGGGCTACCCCGACAAGCGCACGGTGTTCTCAACGCCGCAGAACCTGCCGCCCACCTACGACCCCACCGCACGGCCCTGGTACCAGGGCGCGGTCGCCAAGGGCGGCACCATCCTCACCGCCCCCTACGCCGACGCCTCCACCGGCGACCTCATCATCAGCTTTGCCACACCCGTGCGCAGCGGCAGCAGCGTCGCCGCCGTCGTCGCCGCCGACGTCTCCATCCGCAACGTGGTCGACAACGTCCTCTCGGTGCGGCTGCAGGGCGGCTACGCCATGCTGGTGGCGCACGACGGCACCATCATCGCCCACCCCGACGCCAAGCTCGCGCTCAAGAACATCAGCGAGGTCTCGTCCGCACTCGCCGCCAACACCGCACGCCTGGCGAGCGCGCCGGCCGCTCCCATCGAAGCCGCCGTGGGCGGCCAGGACAGCTATGTCACCTGGCAACCGGTCAGCGGCACCGACTGGTCGCTCGTCCTCGTCATCGACCGCGCCGTGGTCGCCGAACCGCTCGGCGCGCTGCTGGCCAAGAGCGTGGGCATCGTCATCGCCGTCGCCCTCGTTCTCGGCGGCATCGCCATCGTGGTGCTGCAGCGCATCCTCGGCGGCCTGTCCAAGATCCGCGACGCCATGCGCTCGATCGCCGGTGGCGGCGGCGATCTCACCCGGCGCATCTCGGTCGACGGCAACAACGAAGTCGGCGAAACCGCCTCCGCGTTCAATGAGTTCATGACCGGCCTGCGCACCACCTTCAATGCCCTGAACGCCGACGCCACCCGCCTCGTCGCCGGCGTCAAGGAGCTCAACGACCGCGTCGACAGCGTCGCCAAGGAGTCGGAAGGCCTCTCCGACATCTCCGCCAGCAACGCCGCCACCGTCGAAGAGATCACCGTCAGCATCGCCCACATCGCCGACAACACCGCCGACGCCGAAAAGCTCGCCGCCGAAACCGGCAAGCTCACCCAGCAGACGGTGGGCCAGGTCATGGCCATCGCAGGCGAAATCGCCACCTCGGCCGGCCAGGTCAAGGACATGGCGGGCGTACTCGAAGGCCTGGCGCGGCGCTCGACCGAGATCGAAGGCATCGTCAACGTCATCCGCGAGATCGCCGACCAGACCAACCTGCTCGCACTCAACGCCGCCATCGAAGCCGCCCGCGCCGGCGAGCAGGGGCGCGGCTTTGCCGTGGTCGCCGACGAAGTGCGCAAGCTCGCCGACCGCACCGGCATCGCCACGCTCGAGATCTCGCAGAAGCTGGGCATCATCCGCAACGAGACCGACGGCGCGGTTCAGCGCATGCACAACACCGTCAGCTCGGTCGAGCACAGCGTCGACCGCAGCGAAGAAGCCAGCCGCCTGGTCGAGGAGATCCGCGGCAAGATCGCCAACGTCTCCGAGCGCATGTCCGAAATCGCCCTCACCATCGCCGAACAGCGCAGCGCCACCACCGCCATGGCGCAAAGCACCGAAGGCATCAGCAGCCGCGTCAGCGAAACCGACATCGCCATCCAGGCCATCCGCGAAACCCTGCACCAGCTCTCCGAAACCGCCCAACGCACCGACACCGTCCTCGGCCGCTTCCACACCTGACGCCCCCCAACCGCAGCGACACCCCCGCACGAGCATCGGCGTCCTGTAGGCGCGGCGCCAGCCGCGAGCCTTTCCGGGCGGCTGCGATGGGCCCCGTCGCCTTCAACCCCTCGCGGCTTGCGCCGCTCCTACGGGGGAGAACTACGCGCAGGCTTTGCTGTAGGAGCGGCGCCAGCCGCGAGCCTTTCCGGGCGGCTGCGATGGGCCGCGTCGCCTTCAACACCTCGCGGCTCGCGCCGCTCCCACGGGGGCCCGCGGCGGTTCGGTTTGCTGTAGGAGCGGCGCAAGCCGCGAGCTTTTTGGGGCCGGGACATGTCGCCTTGAACCGCCTGAAGGCGCTCAGAAGGCGTAGCGCAACCCCACGCGTATGTCGCGACCGGCGTCGAGCGTTGACAACCCGCCTTCGCTCAGCGTGCTGTGCTTGCTATAACGCTTGTCGAGCAGGTTGTGCACTGCGAAGTCCACACTCAGGCCCTTCATACCCGCCGGTTGCCAGTTGACCGACACGTCGTGCGTGGCATAGCCCGACTTCTCGATGTACACGGTCTGCGCCGGAGGCACATCCTTGAGCCCGGCGACGGCGGTCAGCGTGTAGCCCAACTGCAGGTTGTCGGAGAACGCATAGCCGAACCTTAGGACAGCCTTGTCGCCGTGCGGTGCTCCAAAGCGAGCGAGGAACTGCGCCTGGTTCGGCAGGTTCGCAACATCGAGGTGCATGAAGCTGAAATCGGCGTTGAAGGCGCCCGCGGCGTAAGCGGCTCGGAGCTCTACACCCTTGAAGGTAGCCGTGGAGGCGGCGTTGTAGAACTCGGTGACATTGCGCCCACCGAGGCCACCCGACCCGGGCTGACGATACAGAATCGCGTCCTCGATGCGGTTCTCGAACACCAGCCCCTCGAACCGCATGAGGCCGTTGCCCGCCGGACTGCCTTGCTGCCAGCGCACACCAGCCTCGGTCTGGTGCGAGCGCTCCGCCTTCAGCCTGCCGTTGACCCGACCATTGAGCAGCGCCCCGCCTGTCACGACGTTGCCTGCGAAGTGCACCGGAATCGTGCCTGCACCGCTAGCGGCCTCACCATAGCCGCCAAAGACGGACACACCGTGCCCCAGCCTCGCCTCGCCGCCCACATTGAACGACGTCGCATCGCTGCTCGCACGTGTAGAGCCGTCTCGGAAGCTCGAATCGAACTCATCGTGACGCACCCCGAACCACACATCGCCGGCTGCCGCCGTAAGACGGTTCTGCAGATACACGCCTCGACTTTCATTGGCATTGCGACGGTCTGCACGGTCGCTGCGCTTGTTGACCCCCTTGTCTTCGTAACGGTCCACGCCAACGGTCAGCGTTCCGGCAAGGCCACCTACACCGTACCGCATGCGGTTGCGCACATCCGTTCCCCAGCCGTCGCTGACGAAGCGCTCGACCAGCCCGGTCGGCGTCTTGCCGGCCCAGTCGTTGGAAGCCTGATACAGGCGCAGTTCCACGTCCAGCCAGTCCGAATCGGGGTTGAAGCGGTAGTTGAGCGTGTGCTGTTCGCGGACCAGAGTCTGATCGACAGGCGGCCTCACCGCCGGATCGGGCTGGAACTGCCAAGGATAGTCACCGCGCTGCTGGAAATTCAGCCCGCTGGCCTTCTGGCGCTCCGAACCCACACGGAGTTGATGCGCCCCCATCTCGAGCAGGCTGAGCTTGAGAAGATGCCCGTCGTCACGGCCACCTGAGAACGGCGTCCGACGGCCGTCGCCAGTACGCAGATCGTCGTAATGGTCGCGCGAAACATGTGCCAGCACCCCTACGCCCGGCGCAACCAGGCCATAAGCGCTGGCGGACGCGCGCTTGCCGCGGTTGGCACTGGCATAGCCGGCGCGCACCCGCGCCCCGACCTGCTGCCCGGGTGCGAGCAGATCCTGGGCATCGACCGTCTCCATGCGAATGCTCCCACCCAAGGCGCCAGGCCCATCATCGGCCGCAGCCGGGCCAGCATTGACCTCGACCAGCTTCAGGATGTCAGGGTCGATATTGCCCAGACCGCCACGGTGGTTGTAAAGATTCTGTCCCTGGCGCGCACCATCGACCGTGATGTTCACGTTCGACCCCTCCACACCGCGCAGGTACAGGCGCTGCCCCTGGCGCACGCCGCCGCCGATGTCCACGTTGGCCTCACGCCCGAGCACATCCCTCACGTCACGCGCCTGCTCGCGCTGCAAGCGCTCAGCGGTACTGGTGACCGCCTGCCCTTGCACCGTTACCGTCGGCAGCACCGTCGCATCCGCGGCCAGGGCAGCGCCACCCCCCAGGCAACCGGAAGACGCCAGGACCAAGCAAAGCGCGCGCCTTACCGGCGGCACTTCTGCACCAATCGATCTGGACGCCGCAGCGGAGGAGGTTGAGCGGCCTAGGATTCTGATTTGTTTCATGAATGTACACTCAGTCGGGTTGATTGAATCGCATGATCAGTGGCTAAGCGGATTCAGCGGCTGGCCTCGCGCACAAGGGGAATCCACACCCTGCGCTCTTCGGCATAGAAGGCGTCGACATCGGCAGGCGTCATCGCGCCCCCGAACTCCGAGCCGAAGCCCGCCAGCCGCTGCCGGATCTCAGGCATCTGCAGCACCTCGGCCACCACCTGGTTGAAGCGGTCCACCGCCACCTGGGGCAAGCTGCTCGGCGCAGCAAAAGAGTTCCACGTATAGCCGGCGAAGTCCGGGTAGCCGAGCTCGGCCACCGTGGGCACATCGGGCAAGGCTGCAAGGCGCTGACGCCCGGTTACGGCGAGCGCCTTGAGCGCGTTCGACTGGACCTGCGGAATCGCCGTCACGGCGACGTCGAACTGATGCGACAGGCGCCCAGCCTGCAGATCGCGCAGCCCCTCCGAACCCGCGCGGTAGGGAACATGGCGCAGCTCGACGCCGACAGCGTCCGCCCAAAGCATCCCGGTGATGTGGGTCGTCGTGCCGGTAGGGCCAGAGCCGTAGGCCACCTGGCCCGGGCGCGCCTTCAGCGACTCCACGTAGGCCGCCATCGAAGCGGCGGGCTCATCCTTGTTCACCAGCAGCAGCAGTGGAACCTTGTTGATCATGGCCACGCCACGCAGCGCCCCAACGAGGTCGAAGGGCATGGGATCGAATAGCGCAAGGTTGAAGACCAGCTGCGACGACGTCCCCACCAGCAAGGTGTGGTCATCGGTCGCCTTTGCGACCGCCTCGGTGCCCTGCATGCCAGACGAGCCGGGCAGGTTTTCCACCACCACCGGCTGCCTCAGGCGCTTCTCGATCTCGGGCGCAAGCAAGCGCGCGACCACGTCGGCGTTGCCGCCAGCAGACGACGCCACAACCAGGCGCACGGGCTGCGTCGGCCACGTCGTGGCCGTAGCCGGCGTTGCCAGCGCAAAGGACAGGGCTCCGGCCGCAGCAAGGACCAGCAGACGGCGACGGGACAGGCGTGCAGATGACGGCATGCGGATGCTCCAGTAACAGTGGGCCAACAGCGATGGCAAGGCGTGGGGCGGTGACACCGGACCGCCCACCGCATACGAATTGAATCCGATATGATAATCACTTTTATTTACAAAAGGAGCCCCTGTGCCGCAAGAAACGCCCCCCACCTCAGTCCGCACACCCCGCGCATGGATCCGCAGCCCACGCCTTCCAGGCCTGTTGATCATCACACTCGCAGCCTGTGCGGCATGGCTTGCACGCGATCTGGCAGTCATGCATCGGAGCACGGTTGGACCTGGCGCGTTTCCCTTGCTTGCAGCCACAGCGCTCGCGGCCTGTGGGCTGGCCCTGCTGTCGAGGGCGCCAGCTTTGGCAGCGCCAAAGGCCGGCGCCGCAGGCGCCTGGCCCCAACTGGCCAGCATGGCAGTGTTCCCACTGCTGCTCCCGCATCTGGGCACCCTTCCCGCCGCCGCCATCAGTGGCACCATGCTCGCGCGCATCACCTCGGGCAGTTGGCGCCGGGCCCTCATCATCGGGCCCGGACTGGCAGCGCTTCTTCATGCTTTGGTCATGTGGGGACTGGGCACACCGCTACCCTGGTGGTTGTCGTGATCGAACTCGCCTTCACCCTACTCATGCCTGCTGCGCTCGGCGCCCTGCTAGGCACCCTGGTTGGCCTGCTGCCCGGTATCGGCCCGGCAGCAACCATGGCCCTACTGCTGCCGGTTACCTTCACCTGGCCTGCCGAAGCAGCGCTCATCATCATGTGTGCCGTCTATTTCGGCGCCCAATACGGCTCGTCGACCACCGCCATCCTGCTCAACCTGCCGGGCGAAGCATCCGGCCTGGTAACAGCCGAACAAGGCCACCGCATGGCGCTCGATGGACGCGGCGGCGTAGCACTCGTGATTGCCGCAGCCGCATCGCTGCTCGCCGGCCTGGGCACAGCGGCACTCATCGCGTGGAGCACGCCGATCCTGGCGCAAGCGTCGCTCGCGCTCGGACCGCTGCAGATCGCACTGCTGATCCTGCTGGCCGGCGTCGCCGTGGTAGCGGTCGGTCAAGGCGGCCTGCTGCGCAACAGCGCCATGCTGCTGCTTGGCGCTCTCATCGGCCTAATTGGTGCCGACTTCGGCGGCGGCATACCGCGCATGACGATGGGCATTGCCGAACTGCGTGACGGCGTCGGCATGGTGCCGCTCATCGTCGGCCTGTTCGGTGTCGGCGAGGTGCTCGCATCGTGGAGCGGGCGCCATGCCGCCAGCACACTCGCTCCGGTCGGGCGCTTTTGGCCAACCCCCAAAGAATGGCACCACAGCGCTCCTGCTGCCGTACGCGGATCGATGCTTGGCGCCCTGGTCGGCATGCTTCCCGGCGGCAGCACCCTGCTCGCCGCGCTCGGCAGTCAGTCCATCGAACGCCGCCTGTGGCGCGACAAAGGAACGTGGACGACCGGCCACGTCAGTGGAGTCGCCGGCCCCGAAGCGGCCAACAACGCCGCTGCGCAGACCGGACTCATCCCACTGATCGGGCTCGGCATTCCACCCAACCCCGCCATGGCCATCCTGCTCGGCGCCCTGCTCCTGCACGGTGTACCGCCCGGCATGGCGATGTTCGAGCAGCATGCGGCCCTGTTCAACCACCTGATCTGGGGCATCGTCCTCGCGAACCTCATGCTCTTCGTGCTCAACGTGCCGCTGGTTGGCCTCTGGCTCAACATCCTGCGCGTTCCCATGCAGGTACTGATGCCGCTTATCCTCCTCATCAGCCTCATTGGCGTATATGCACACCAACGCTCGCTGTTCGACGTGTGGCTGCTGATGCTATTCGGGGTGATGGGCCTGATCTTCCGCCGCGCGGGTTTCGGTCTTGCACCGGTCGTGTTCGGAGCAGTGCTGGCGCCGCTGTTCGAAGACCACCTGAGACGCTACCTGATGCTGCTCTGAGTGGACCTTGACGGCGCTCGACACGCCGCATCGCCTTCAACCCCTCGCGGCTCGCGCCGCTCCTACGGTGGACACCCGCGGCGGTTCGGTTTGCTGTAGGAGCGGCGCAAGCCGCGAGCTCTTCCGGGCGGCTGCGATGGGCCCCGTCGCCTTCAACCCCTCGCGGCTGGCGCCGCTCCTACGGGGGAGATGCGCGCTGGCTTTGCTGTAGGAGCGGCGCCAGCCGCGAGCTTTTCATCGAGCCCCCACCCAGGCCGTGTCGCCTTCAGAACCTCGAGACCTGCTCCCACCCGCCCCCACGATCGCCTATCATCAAGCTGAGTCCGAACAGGAAAGGATGCCGATGCGCCCCTCCGTAGTCCTCGACATGAAGCGAAGCGCAGTGCGCGAGCTGGTTGGCCGCTTTCGCACGGCTAATCCACGTGTCTTCGGATCGGTGTTGCATGGCACCGATCGCGACGGCAGCGACCTTGATCTGCTCGTCGATGCGCTACCCGGCGCGACCTTGCTCGACCTTGGCGATCTGGAGGACGAGTTGAAATCACTGCTTGGCGTCGAGGTCGATCTTCTGACGCCCGGTGACTTGCCGCCGAAGTTTCGGGCCAAGGTGCTCGCAGAGGCTCAGCCCTTATGAACGAGAACCGCCTGGCCGACTACCTCGAACACATACACCAGGCCGCGACAGACGCGCGCAGTTTCGTCGACGGAATGTCCAAGGAAGCCTTCCTTGACGACAAACGGACCCAGCGTGCCGTCATCATGAGCCTGATCATCATCGGAGAAGCGGCGACGAAGGTGATGGACGGTTACAGCGCGTTCATTCAAGCCCACCCCGAAGTTCCATGGCGCAGCATGCGCAACCGCATGGCGCACGGGTATTTCGACATCAACCTCGATATCGTGTGGGAGACCGTCCAGGCGTGGCTACCCATGCTGCTGGAGCGGCTGCCGACCGTACGCAGGGACGCAGCCGACGATACGCCCGATTGCGAATGACCGCACTGTAGGAGCGGCGCAAGCCGCGAGCTTTTTATCGAGCACACCCAGGCGGTGTCGCCTTCAACACCTCGCGGCTGGCGCCGCTCCCACAAGAGAGAGACCCGCGGCGGTTCGGTTTGCTGTAGGAGCGGCGCAAGCCGCGAGGCTTGTTGAAGCTGACGCCAGCCAGCAGCCACACTACCCGCGTCGTTCACCCGTCGATAACTCCAAAGGCATCGGATCGGGCGAGTCGCCACGCAGCGAGAGGTGTTCAAGAGGAAAACGCCGGAAGGAGCGCACGAAGCCATAAGACACCTCGTCCTCCAGCCTTACACTGCCGCGGGCATCGATACCGGCCGCCCGAATCAGATCAACCAGCGCCTGTACGCTCTTGCCCACGGACGGGAGCGCGTCCCCACGAAATGTCGGCACCAGTGCGAGCAGGTCCAGCGTGTAACGCTCGCCCTCCAGCAGCTCACGATCAGGATTCAAGCGCGCATAAAGCCCCGACACATCGGGCGAAAGACGGGCGTGCAGCTTCTTCTGCTTGCTGCGGGTGGCGTCGAGAAGGCTGTTGAAATCGTCCGGAAAGGCAGCACGCACATAGCGTTGAGCCAACCAGGTGACCAGCAGGTCGAGGTCCGCCTGCAGGACCACGCGCGTATCATCCGGCATGCGGTCGGCCAGCACCGCGCGGTCGACAAAGAGCCGGTCCCACGGCAAGAACTGAAACCAGACCTCGTTGCCCTCCTGCCGAATCGGCATGTGCAAACAGCGAGGATGTTTCCCGGCAGCGCAGTGTCCCCGTCGTTTCAGGGCGGCATCGTCCTCGGCCCGCAATCCGACAAGGATCTCCGCGTACGGCTCGCCCTGAAGCGATTCATGCGTCAGATCGCAGGATTGGCTCACCACCAGGCCGATCAAATCGCCTGCGGGCCGCCCCTCAAGGTAACGCGCGCCCAGCAACGCGTTGTCGTCGCAGCGCAAAACGCTGCCCTGCTGCCAGCCTCTATCCGCAACCTGCCTCCCAAGCGCCGCCATCGATCAACGGCCCTCAGCGAAAAGGGTCGGCAAAGGTGCGCCTGGCCGCCATCTCGCGCTCCATCGCAAGACGGCCGCCTGCAAACTGAATCGCGGCCAGATCCAGTGGGTCGGCACGCAGCAGGTCGAACAGGCTCTTCTCGTAGATCACCGGTGCGGTCATCGCCGTACCCGGCACACCAAACCCCGACCGCTCCCAATCGAGCGCAGCGCGACGCAGCATGTGAATACGGGCCAGCTTCGCCGGCCGGGGTGCCGCACCATCGCGCCACGCATAAACAGTCGGTCGGGTCACAGGGCCGCAAATCTCGGCGATCTGCGCCGTGTTCAATCCGAACACGCGCGCAATCAGTTCAAGATCAGCGGCCACACCCAAGCCCGTCCGGGCCGGGTCACGCGCCAGGTCCGGGCGCGGAAGCGACGGAAGAACGCGCAGCCTGTCGGCCCCGCCCGATGGGTCCGAGAAGAAGCACATCACGACCCCGCCGCTCGGCCGGGTGACGACAGTCGCCCGTCCAAGCTCGGCTCCGCCGGCAACCAACGCCAGAAACCCCTGCGGCGCGCCTGCAAACCCGCTTCGCATCAGTTCCATCGCTGTGTCCTCGCAAACTCCGTCGTCACTTTCCAAAAAGCCTCTCGGGCCGGCTCGTGCAGCCGGTCGAGCCGACTGCGCGCGGCATCGACATCGAAGGGCACGCCTTCGGCCTCTGCCACTTCCCAGTAGTGATCAAAATCCAGCACCGCGACGGGCCGATCGTTGGGCACCTCGACCTTAAGCGGCAGATCGAACTGCCCCAGCAAGTCGGGCATCATGCCCAGCCCGTGCACACCGGCCAGCGCCCGCACCACGAGCGCCCCTGCCGTGGTCTGCACCACCGTCTCGCTCAAGTGCCGCATGACCATGTCACCGTCGGCGGCCAAGGGCGAAAACGGCAGCAAGGGCGCCGCGACATAGTGCTCCAGCAATTCATCCGGCATCGGTACGACGGCGTCATTGTAGCGCAGCCCCACCCGATGCAAGCTCGGCGGGCACAGGGTTTCAACCAACGCCTCCACCACAGCCAGGCAATCTTTCGCAAACCCCTCGAAGCGCGGGTACATCGTCGTGGCGTAGGCAATCCGATCCACCTCCAGATGCACTGCCGCCCCTGCCTCCGGCGCCCGCCAGATCACATACGGCGCCGGCATGATCGTGACCCCCGCGTCGCCAAGCTGCACTTGCTGCGCCACGCCCTCAGTCACGTCCGTAAAGCGTCGCGCCATCCGCTCCTTGAGCGCCACCAACGCAGCCGGCTCGAACGCCACCCGCCCGAAGCGGAACTCCGCCAGCACCAAGGTCAGCGGCTGCCGCTCAAGCTTCGGATAGCCCCCATCGCGCACCATGTCACCCTCCCCTCTGCGAAGCGCTTCTATACACAAAACTATACACACTTCGGCCAAATTTGCCGGGAGAGTTCTTCCAACCCCTCGCGGCTGGCGCCGCTTCTACAGTGCGACCAAGCGCCTGGATTTGCTGTAGGAGCGGCGCCAGCCGCGAGCCTTTCATCGAGCCCACCCAGGCCGTGTCGCCTTCAACACCTCGCGGCTGGCGCCGCTCCCACAAGAGACCCGCGGCGGGGGGCTTGCTGTAGGAGCGGCGCAAGCCGCGAGCTTTTTGGGGCGGCTGCGATAGGCCATGTCGCCTTCAAACCCTCGCGGCTGGCGCCGCTCCCACTGGGGCGGGGGACCCGCGGCGGGGGGGCTTGCTGTGGGAGCGGCGCAAGCCGCGAGCTTTTTGGGCGGCTACGATGGGCGTGTCGCCTTCAACCCCTCGCGGCTGGCGCCGCTCCCACAGGGAGGGGGGAGACCCGCGGCGGTGGGCCTGCTGTGGGAGCGGCGCAAGCCGCGAGCTTTTTTGGGCGGCTGCGATGGGCCGTGTCGCCTTCAACACCTCGCGGCTGGCGCCGCTCCCACGGAAACCTACGCCGCTGGGCTTCGCCGTAGGAGCGGCGCGAGCCGCGAGCTTTTTGGCGTGGCGGACGACGGTTGAGTGCGCTGGCAAGCCGCAGGCGCAGAAAGTCCGTTAGCATAACTCTCAGCGAATCGTCCTCAGCTTGCTGCGCCAATGGGGCCGCTTCGAGGCGCCCACCTATAGCTACTTATATGTTACCTTTCGGCCAATGACCTACCAAGTCAAGGAACTGCTCCTCCCCGACGGCAGCAGTCCATATGCCCGCTGGTTCTCCGCACTCGATCCGATGGCTGCCGCAAAAGTCACCATTGCTGCCGCACGGATTGAACAAGGCAACCTATCCAACGTGGAGTGGTTCCGAGGCATTGGCGAGTACAAGATCGACTGGGGGCCGGGCTACCGCGTCTATCTGGCCAAGGACGGCCTGAGGATCATTGTCCTGCTCGGCGGCGGCAGCAAGAAACGCCAACAACAGGACATCGACGAGGCGGTCGCGTTGTGGGAAGAGTACAAGCGTCGCAAGGCGCAAACGCAGAAAGGAGCATGAACAATGGCATTGACCCGAGACTTCAAGGAAACCGTTGCTGCCCGGGTGCAAAACGATCCGGCCTTTGCCCAGGCACTGCTCGACGAGGCGATCACCCTGTTCATAGACGGCGAGCCCGACACCGCCAGATTGATCCTGCGTGACCTGGTCAACGCAACGATCGGCTTCGAATCGCTGGCCGAAGAAATCCACAAACCGGCCAAGAGCCTGCACCGGATGCTGTCGGCCTCGGGCAATCCGACAATGAGCAACATCTCGGCGATCTTCGCCGCCATCAAACGCGCGCTGAAGGTCGAGGTTCGCACCTACGTGTCGATGGCTTAACCGAAGCCGGCCGTCTCACCTAAACGCCGGGCCACGTCGCCTTCAACCCCTCGCGGCTGGCGCCGCTCCCACTGGGGCGGGGGACCCGCGGCGCTGGGCCTTGCTGTGGGAGCGGCGCGAGCCGCGAGCTTTTTGGGGCGGCTGCGATGGGCCACGTCGCCTTCAACCCCTCGCGGCTGGCGCCGCTCCCACTGGGGGGGGAGAGCCGCGGCGCTGGGCCTTGCTGTGGGAGCGGCGCGAGCCGCGAGCTTCTATGCCTCTTGCAGCACCAGACCACACTGCAAGAGGACCGTCTCAACATAGCCCTCGAAGTAGCGTGACTGCGGGGCCGGATCGTTGAGCGACATTGCTGGCGTGCGGTCTGCAAGCTGCAGCAAGGTCGTTCCGGCGTCGGTGAAAACGTGTGCGCCGACGAGCAGGCCGGTCACCTCGCTTCGCCCATGCTCACCACGCTCGGCGTCCTCGGCCTCGATGCGGAACGTCCGTCCCTGATACCGGACGAGTTCACCGAAGCCCAACTCCACCGCGTGCACCGTGCTCACATTCAACAGGCCAAGGCTCTCCAGCAACACCAGGTCGCGCGTATTCAGGCCGTAGTCTTCCAGTCGGTTGACGAACACCCCCGTCTGGCGCACCGCGCTCAGGCTTACCGGAATGAAGAACACGCCTTCATGCGCCAGCGCCAGGTTGCAGGCGCGCTGGAACACGCCGGCATCGGACGGGCGCATCGTCTTCAACGCAGAAATCGCCGCCAGCGGCACCTGCCCCTCGACGGCCTCGCGGGCCAGCAGCTCGGCCCACAAGGCCTGCAGCGCGTCGCCCTCCTCCATCGAAGCGCCTTCCAGCCACAAAATGCCGAACCTGGTTGCGATGGCGTCGCGCTGTGCTGCACTGATCCCGCGCGCCTGGCAGAGCCGATCGAAACGCGCGGAGATCCGCGAAAGGTTATCCAGGCGCCACCTCAGCCCGAGCTCGGAATTCGACACCAGCGACGCACACCAGCGGCCGAGCGTCTGTGCGATGTTCTCGGACTGCTTCACCGCAGACTGCGTTGCCGCACTGGCGGCGGAATCAAGCAAATCGGATTTATCCATTCGCGTTCATTACCTTGCAGGGGTGTCCAGCCCGGGCGCGCGAGCTTGGGAACAGCCTATCTCGCCACGCCCTCAGCCGGGTCTAGCGCGCCGTCCAAATGGTCCACTGCCGCAACGCGGCGACGTCGGTACGGAAATCGAGCTCGGTGAGCAACAGATGTGTCATCGCCCGCCCGAAATGGAAGGCCCAAACATGACGCCGGACCAGCCGACGCCAGAGGTTTGGGCGCTGTTGCCGCACATTCTAGATTCATGCCCGCTCGAGGCCAACCCAGCTATCGAGCAACATCGTATGCGCCTTGCACGCACCACACATCAAGCGAGCGGTGAGGCGCACGGCGCCGGGCTCTGCTGTAGGAGCGGCGCGAGCCGCGAGCTTTTCATCGGGCCCACCCAGGCGGTGTCGCCTTCAACCCCTCGCGGCTGGCGCCGCTCCCACTGGGGCGGGGGAGACCCGCGGCGGTGGGCCTTGCTGTAGGAGCGGCGCCAGCCGCGAGCTTTTCCGATCACGCACCGGGCCGTGTCGCCTTCAACCCCTCGCGGCTGGCGCCGCTCCTACAAGAGACCCGCGGCGGCTGGCTTTGCTGTAGGAGCGGCGCAAGCCGCGAGCTTTTTGCCGGCGCTTAGCTGCGGCCGACGCTGTAATACGCCCAGCCGTCGGCCTTGAGGCGGTCGGGGTGGTAGAGGTTGCGGCCGTCGACGATCACGCGGGCGGAGAGGCGGCCTTGCATCTCGTCGAAGTCGGGCGCGCGGAACTGCTGCCATTCGGTGCAGATCGCCAGTGCGTCGGCGCCTTCCAGCGCCGCGTACTTGTTGGCCGCCAGGGTGAAGTCGTCGCGCTCGCCGTAGATGCGGCGGGTCTCTTCCATCGCCACCGGGTCAAACGCCTGCACGCGCGCACCCGCAGCCCACAGCGCCTCGATCAGCGTACGGCTGGGGGCTTCGCGCATGTCGTCGGTGTTGGGCTTGAAGGCCAGGCCCCACACCGCCACCGTCTTGCCGGCCAGCTTGTCCGCACCACCAAAGTGGCGCGCCAGCTTGGCAAACAGCACCCCCTTCTGGCGGTTGTTCACCGCCTCCACCGCCTTGAGCAGCGGCGCTTCGTAGCCGATCTGGTCGGCCGTGCGCCCCAGCGCCTGCACATCCTTCGGGAAGCAGCTGCCACCGTAGCCGCAACCCGGGTAGATGAAGTGGTAGCCGATGCGCGGATCCGCGCCGATGCCCTTGCGCACCTCCTCGATGTCCGCCCCCAGAATCTCGGCCATGTTCGCCAGCTCGTTCATGAAGCTGATCTTGGTCGCCAGCATCGCGTTGGCCGCGTACTTGGTCAGCTCGGCGCTGCGCACGTCCATGAACATGGTGCGCTCATGGTTGCGGTTGAAGGGCTCGTACAGCTCGCGCATCAGCGCGCGCGCCTTGTCCGAATCGGTACCGATGATGATGCGGTCGGGCTTGAGGAAGTCGCCCACCGCCGCCCCTTCCTTGAGGAATTCCGGGTTCGACACCACGTCGTAGGGCTGCGCCACCCCGCGCTCGGCCAGCACCGCCGCCACGCGCTCGCGCACCTTGTCGGCCGTGCACACCGGCACCGTCGACTTGTTGATCAGCACCTTGTAGCCCGCCATGTTGCGCGCCACGCTCTCGGCCACCGCCAGCACGTACTGCAGATCGGCCGAACCGTCCTCGTCCGGCGGCGTGCCCACGGCAATGAACTGCACCTGCGCATGCGCCACCCCGCGCGCCACGTCGGTGGTAAAGGCCAGGCGCCCCTCACCCACGTTGCGCGCCACGATCGCATCCAGCCCCGGCTCCCAGATCGGCAGCTCGCCCTGGTTGAGGCGGTCGATCTTGCGCAGATCCAGATCCACGCAGAGCACCGCATGCCCCGCCTCCGCCAGGCACGCCCCAGCCACCAGTCCCACATAGCCCGTGCCGAACACCGTCAAGTTCATCGACCCCGCCCACCCGATCACGCAGCCCGCGCCCGAGGGCACAGCGCACGGCCGCACAGTGCGAGACACCGCGCAGACGCCCGCCCGCGCAATGCGGCAAGCGAAGCCATCCCGACCCTGCGATGCCGCCACCCGAAACACACGGGTGGCGTGGGGCACGATAGGGAGGAGGGGTTACCGAGGGATGAAGCGGAAGTTGCAGAAAAACGCGGGCGGCCAGGGCCACCGCAGGCACGGCGTAGTCAAACACGGCAATCGGCTCCGCTGTAGGAGCGGCGCAAGCCGCGAGCTTTTCCGATCACTCACCGGGCGGTGTCGCCTTCAAACCCTCGCGGCTGGCGCCGCTCCTACAAGGGACGGGCACCGCGGCGGGGTGCTGTAGGAGCGGCGCCAGCCGCGAGCCATTCGCCCCGCCCAGCTCACGCAGGCCAAACCCTGTTGATCACAAACCCGCCAAACGCCACCAGATACACCAGCCCGATCTTGTCCACCGCCGTCGCGCCCGATATGACATCGAGGCTGCGCTTGAGCACACGCGCAACGAAGATCACCACACACAGCGCCATCGCAAGAACGAGCCCAAACAACAGCACGTTGTCGGCGGACAGCACCAAACGCCCGCCCACCAGCCCCCCAAAGGCCATGCGTTCCACCACGAACATCATCACCACATTGGCCAACGCCAACAGCGTTACGCCAAGGTAGTTGGCAAGACGCTCATCACGCCCCAACTCGAAGTACGGGTTGAGCAGCGCCGGATGGATGCGAATGCGCGCCACCAGCGCGCTCCGATCACCCGTATTCGCCACCAGAAAATCGATGGCGCGCACATGCCGGTACTGCTCGAACACCACCACCAGCGCCAGAAAGCTCAGCACCTGGGGCGCGTAGCGGGTGGAGATCGACACGCCGAAAATCTCCACCGCTGCCCCCGCCCCGGTCAGCACCGAAAACGCCAGCGCCAGCACTACGCAGCCAGCCAGCGTCACCTTGCTCAGGCTGGCAAGTAGTTCGTCCGCACGTTGTACCTCGGCCTCTCGGCTCAGATCGCTCATCGTCATCAACCGGCCAACTACCACTGTAGGAGCGGCGCAAGCCGCGAGCCTTTCATCGGTCCAGCGCAGGCCGTGTCGCCTTCAAAAACTCGCGGCTGGCGCCGCTCCTACGGGGCGATGGGTGCATTGCGCCCCTGCTCAAGACCTCTTCACCAACCCTTCCAACATGCCCAGCATCCGCCCCGCCAATACACTGCGGTCGTAGTTGTGTGCACCGGCAAGTGCGCTACTGCGGTACTGGTCGTAAAGCGCACGGTCTTCCGCCAGCCTTGCCAGGCCGTCACACAGCGCGTCGGCATTTTCGGGCTCGAATACGATGCCCGCGCCCTCCTTCTCCACGATGCCCGCCGACTCGCCAGCGACACCGTGCAGAACGGGAATGCCCATGCCCATGCACTCGAACAGCTTCGACGGGATCACGGTGGTGAACAGCTCGGTTTTGCGCAGGTGGATGATCGACACATCCAGCAGCGACCAATAACGCACCACCTGGTCCTTCGACACCGAATCCACGAACAGCACGTTATCAAGGCCCTTCGCCTTGGCCTGCGCGATCAGGTCGGCCTTGCGTGCGCCGTCGCCGAGAAGCAGGATGCGGTAGCGGTCGCCATCCGGGCGCGCCTTCAGCTTGGCCGCGGCCTCCAGCAAGGTCTCAAGCGCATGCGCCATGCCATGCGTGCCGATGTAGCCGGCAACGAACTTGCCGTCCAGCCCCAGCTCGCGCACCAACTCGGCGTCCTTCTCGCGCGGGTTGAAGCGGCTGATATCCACGCCGTTGGTCACCACGTGGATCTTGCCGCCATCAATGCCGCGGCCGATCAGGTTGTCGCGGAAGGCATTCGTCACCGACACCACCGCGTTCGCCTTGCGGTACAGAAACAGCTCCAGCTTCTCGAGCCAGTCGAGCGCCTTCGATTCCTTCATCGCCCCCACAGCGCGGATCGACTCCGGCCACAGGTCGCGCAGCTCAAAGATCCAGGGCACGCGCTTCATGCCCGCGACCACGTAGGCCGCGCAGGCGGTAAAGAACTGCGGCGACGTACCCACCACCACATCCACCCCGCGCACGAAAGGGCTCGCCAGCGTCGCCGTCACCATGAAGCTCTGGTAGTCCAGGATGCGCTTCACAAAACCCTCGTTGGCGGTGATGTACGACCACACCCGGATCACGCGGATGCCATCCATCTCTTCGGTCTGCCACGCCCGGTTGCGGTAGCCGTCGAACACCTTCCCCTTGGGAAAGTTCGGCGCGCACGTCACCACGGTAACCTTGTGCCCCGCCCTCACCCACTCGCGGCAATGCTCGAAAGTGCGGCTGGCCGGAGCATTCACCTCGGGCGGAAAATTGTCGGTCAGGAAAAGAATATGCATATACGCCTTCAGCTATCGCCTACATCCACTTGAAGCGCACGCGTGCGCTCTGCCCTACCAACTTCACGCGCAGCAGCATGCAAGGCTGCGCAACCCCAAAGCGCGGGTGCCACGACGAAGGCGCCAGCTCGCCCGCTCCGCGCTCGATCTGCCACCCAACACGCCGGCCGTCCGCCAGCACGGCCACGCCCTCGCGACCATACGGATCGGCAGAAACCGCCACATCGGGATGAAAGCGGTAATGCGCCACGGCCTCGCCGTAGCCTCCGGACACGTTGTCCTCCACGGCCAGCGAGCCCGCATGCAGGAACCACATCCGCGTATGCACCGGGCGTCCCTTCAGCCAGCGGTAACCATCGTGACTGCAACTCACCTGCAGGCAATTCGCATCCTCCAGCAGCGACAAGCCGGCGGGGTAGGCCCGCCGCGCCACACGAAAGCCGCCCCAAACCTCGGACGAATCCTGCCCGTCCACCGTTACCGTGTTGTGCGCAGCCGTGCCGCGCTGGCGCAGCCGCTCGGCGCTCGTGCCGTAGCACGAAGTCCCCCCATTCACCAGGACACGCTGCCCGAACAGAGACAGCTCGAAGCTCAGCGTATCCGCATGCGCATGCCCCGGCAGGTAATCCGGCCCCACCCGCGCCACGTCCAGCAAGGCCACCGCGTCGCCCGACTGCAGGCGCACATAGCCGCTGTCCGGCAGGCGCTCCACGGCCAGCAAGGGCAGCGGCACCGCATTGGGAAGGCAGCGCGCAAAGTAGCCCTCCAACTCGGCTACCGACGGCGCAATACCAATCGCCGCATCGTTGAACAGCGCAATCTCGCCATCCGGGTGACACATCACCTGCAGCCAGCGCCGCATGGCCGGGAGGCGAGGTATCAGCCAACCGCGCACCCGTGCGCCATCTTCAGCAGGCGCCGTGCCCGCGTAGCGGGCCGCCACGTTGATCAGGTCCAGCGCATCCTCCAGCGCCAGTGCGTGGTACATCGTGCTCAGCTCGAACTGCCCGCCATCGGGCAGAAACTGCTCGGGGATCTCCCGCGCCAGAATCTTCAGCGCCGTCCTGCGCCAGCCGTCCGCCTCTTCCCCATCGAAGAACAGCCCGGCAAACAGCAGCGCCTTGGCGTTGGCAAAAAGATGGTTGCCCAGCAGGTGGATCTCGAGCCGCCCCGTCAGCCAGCGCGCCTGCACGGCCAGGCTGTGCAGCGCCGCCGCCGACAGCTCGCTGCCCGACAGCGCCCACTTCACCCAGTTAACAATGCGCAGCGACAGCGGATACGGCTCCCAGCCATTGCCCTGCCCCGGCGGGTTGTGAGCAATCCAGTCCTCGATCAGCGCCACATGCCATGCGTGGCGTTCCGTAGCGCCGATCGCGTTGAGGTCGTCGAAGTAATGCTGGTTGTAGCGCCACAGCTTTTCGCGCTGCTCGCCGTCCCAACCAATCTCATCCAGCGCGCCGGGTTCGTTCAGGAAGACGAAGCTGCGCGGCCCGGTCATGCTGGGCAGCCGCCGCGCCGGCGCCTGCCACGTACCCGACCGCGCGCGCAGCGCGGGCGCCGCGCGCAGGTCGGGCCTAGGCCGCGAATACCGGAACCACACCCGGCCATAAAACTGCACCGGCCGCAAATGCCGCAGGGTGTGCCAATAGCGCCCCGCCTTGTTCAATAAACCCATCTTCGCTCAGTTCGTCCCGCGCTTACTGCCCAGCAGCTCTTCCAGAATCCCCACGATCCGCTCGCCGGTCCTGCCGTCCCACATCGCCGGGATGCCGCCCTTCTTCCACTGGCCCGCGAACAGCTTTTCCAGCGCAGGCGCCAGCGCAGCCGGGTCGGTCCCAATCAGCTCGTTGGTGCCGGTGGTCACCGTCTCGGGGCGCTCGGTGCTGTCGCGCAGCGTCAGGCAGGGCACGCCCATCACGGTGGTTTCCTCGGTGATGCCGCCCGAATCCGTGATCACCGCCTTGGCGTTCTTCACCAGATAGTTGAATTCCAGATACGGCTGCGGATCCACCAGGCGGAAGCTATCCGGCACCTCGTTGAGATCGCGCAGCGTCTTGGCCGTGCGCGGATGCACCGGGAACACCACCGGCAGGCCGCGCGTGCCCTCGGCAATCGCGCGCAGCAGGCGGGCAAAGCCATCGCCCTTGTCCACGTTGGCCGGGCGGTGCAGCGTCACCACAAAGTATTCGCCCTCCTGCAAGCCCAGCCCGTCCCAAAAGTCCGGCTTTTGCAGCCGGTCGATATTGGCGAGCAAGGTGTCGATCATCGTGTTGCCGACGAAGAAGATGCGGTCGTCGCCCACCCCGGACTTGCGCAGGTTGGCGTTGGCCACCTCGCTGGTGGTGAAGAACCAGTTGGTAATGGCGTCCGTCACCATGCGGTTGATCTCTTCGGGCATGGTCCAGTCGCCCGAGCGGATGCCCGCCTCCACATGCGCTACCGGCACATGCAGCTTTTGCGCGGCAATTGCACACGCCATGGTCGAGGTCACGTCGCCCACCACCAGGCACAGATCGCTGGGCGATTCGAGCAGCAGGCGCTCGTAGCGGCTCATGATTGCGCCGGTCTGTTCGGCCTGCGTGCCCGAACCCACCTCCAGATTGACGTCCGGCTCGGGAATGCCGAGCTGGCGGAAAAATTCGCCTGACATGCGCGGGTCGTAATGCTGCCCGGTGTGGATCAGCCGATAGCGCAGCACGCCGCCCGCAGCCTTGCGCGCCTCGAAGGCACAAATGATCGGGGCGATCTTCATGAAGTTCGGGCGAGCGCCCGCGATGATGTCAACCATCAGCTGTGTTGTCACGTGAGCTCCCTGCAATGACAAAAAAAATTAAGACTTGAACCTTTCGTACGACTCGCGCAAAAGCTTGTCGAAGCGCTCCGCATACTGGCTCATCTGTAAGTTCTGGCAGTAAAAGTCGTAGGCGTTATTTCCTAAGCGAATACGTTCCTCTGCATTGCCCCCTACCCGCTGCAACACAGCCAACAACTCATCCTCAGTCTCGAACAAGAAACCGTTCTCGCCATCCTTGATCGAGAGGTACTCGCCTCCGCTTATGGGGTTCCGATGAGTAACGTATGGAACACCGAAAGAAAAACTCTCCGCTACGCTCAGTCCCGCTTGTAAAGGCGACACAGTGACCGCGGCGGATGCAAAAAACGCCTTTTTCCGCTCGGCATCCGTCACCGCCCCTTCGAAACGCACAGAACTCGAGATCTTCAAGTCTTCGGCAAGTGCTTCCAACTCACCCCTCACAGCCCCATCTCCCACTATGCGAAGCAGGCGCACGTCCGAACTCGCCGGCAACGTTTTCTGATAGCGAGCAAACGCTCTTAAGAGCAAGGGCAGTCCCTTCCGGGCATCCAGCGTACCGATAAAGAGAATGCTGTCTTTCGGATGATCTGCTGTGTTCTCAGCGGTAGGCGACTCAACGGAGTTACCAACAACAACTGCCTTCTCAATCGCTCGACGCGGGTAAAAATCGAGCGGATAGCTCGAGTAGAAGCCAATCCCGTCCGCGAAAGAGCTACAGAACCCGCGGATGCGCGAAAGCAAGCTCTTCTTCTTAGCAAGCCCACCTGCGGATGAGACACCAATGCCCCAGAAAACGAGGGCATAACGCCGCCAGAACATGAAAGGCAGAAACCAATACTGAATCAGCCGGAGGTTCTGCATTACAACAAGGACATCCACTCCGGATGCCACCGAAGCACCTACCAGATCAAAGGGCCCCGCTTTCCTGTAAGGCACCACTTTCTGTTTAAAAGACCACTCGCCACCAAGAGCCGGACCTCTATGAACGACCACCACGTCATGCCAATTCGACAACCGCTCAAAAAGGGGCGCCCGATAGTGCATCAAGCGGTGATCTAAGACAAACAACACTCTAAAACGATTACCCATGAACGATCGCACTCAGCGTAGCAGAACAAATATAAACGACCGCATCCACTTTGATTTCAAAAAATTCAGCTCAAGCACGGCAGCCGCCAGTGTGCCCCCAGCATCTTATTAACCGAGGCATCTCTACTGCTTCTCATCATCGACGGATAGGGAGTCAACTCCGAAAACCAGATCTCATCGTCTTCGTAATACAAGTCTATACGCATGAAATCGAAATCCTCCCCAAGCTTCTCCGCAACCCCGAGCATCTCCACAAACCTTTTTGGACGCGCAGGCAGGTGACTTCCGTCGGGGTCTTCCGCCGAATATTGCAGCACCCAGTTCCGATCAAGAATGTAGCGACGCTTAATACCCCTTCGACCAGTAATTACCTGTAGCAACGGGCAGTTACCCTCAAATACATAAAACTTATAGTCAGTAAGATCCGAGGTGCCGCTACCTACGAGCTCCTCTAGGAGGATAGCCTTCTGCGCTCTCGAATACGCCCACCCCCCCCAACCCGCTGTACCAATCGCTCCATAGGTTCTCCACCAATCAGACAACGGCGCACTAGTGAGATCCGGCACACCCTTTCCAACAAGACAAAACCCACTACTGTGATTCGGCTTTAGTGCCCATCCTTTATCCAAGCATTCACTTGGTAGATCAAGCAAACCGCCTATCTGATCCGGCTCAAAACCCACCCAGATATTCTTCGGCACCCTAATAGACGGCACCTTCGAAGCAGCAAACTCTTTCATTTTCAGCTTATCGCAGGTAAATGCAATAGCTTCTCGACGATCAAAAATCAGGCGCCAGAGCATTTTCTCCGAATAAAGATTTGGATTATCAAGATCCGGCCAGCTCTTCTGCCTTATAAGGTGATCAATCGACATTCTAACCCTATAAGGCAAAGGAAGTCCTTTAATTACATCAACATACAACCTTTTTAAATCCGCTTTTAATTCACTCATCTTAAATACCGAATTATGCATTCAAACCTTTAAAGGACGCATTTGAGGCGCCACACACCGCATCTATAGAAGCCACTAACATGCCTTCACACTCGCCTCGCAGCCACAAAGAAGCCTGACGTTAATGCGATCACCAGTGCTAGATGCCCAGCGACCATCGTTGCCGCAAAAACTTTAAGATCAAGGCTACTCCACATATAGGCAATCAAAAGAGCCTGAACTACCAATGAAATCATCGTAGCCACGAGGCTCATAAACCGGCCACCCGCTGCGATCAAGACCGGCGTTAACGCAAGAACAAATGCCTGAAGCAGGTAGAAAACAGCAAATATAAGAACAAGCGTCTGGTCAGCATCCTTAAAAATCAGAGCCACTACCTCTAGACCACTTCTCCAAAATCCAAACAAAATAGCGAGATAGACCAACAACGTCACAGCCATTATTGCTAAAACAAAAAGCGCTCTGCGTAATCGTTCAGAAATTTTCTCTGCACCCAACTCCCTAGCAAGCCCCTTCTCGTATTTAATCATTATCGCCGCATATACGAACGACACACCACTCGCCAACATATAAGACTTAACAAACACCCCAACATCAGAGACTGCTAGCGCGGCACCAACAACAAAACGATTACCTTGCAAGCTTAGCTGCGTCAAAAGCGACTTTGAGCCAAATATTAACCAACCTCGAAATTGATCTCGAATTAAAAAAGGAGAGAAAATATTCACATCACCTGGCAACTTACGAACCGCCAGAACAAGAACAAGGCAATAGATCGCCGACGACAATGGAAGCAAGTTTGGATCAAAAGGCAAGACACCCATAAAAACAGCCGTACTTAGCACAGCCGCCACAACCTTTGCCTTGTTATAAAAATCGGCGCTTGCAACCCGCAAGAGATACAAAGCAGTTTGAGCA
The DNA here is from genome assembly GCF_029588855.1 of Thauera mechernichensis. Lineage (NCBI taxonomy): Bacteria > Pseudomonadati > Pseudomonadota > Betaproteobacteria > Rhodocyclales > Zoogloeaceae > Thauera > Thauera mechernichensis. The sequence continues at coordinate 383,447 of NZ_JARQZE010000001.1, forward strand.
CCAGAAAAAAATAGAACAGAAAGCACAACAACAAGGACTGACACATAGTTATTAAAATATGCGTAAGCCGCTATCGCAATGAATGGAAAACACAAAATATAAAAATATGCGGTACCAACAAAATGCCGACAGTCAATTCTCTGCCGAACTAGAATCTCTTTTACCTGTGGATATGAAATTAGAGTACCGAAAATAGCCTCTGCGCTTATCAGAAGCAGGAGATAGCCATAACTATCAGCACTCAAAAAAACGCCAATTAAAATGACTCTAAGCCAGAGTAGGCCACGTGAAAATAGCTCGGATAGCACTATTTTCAACATCTCTCGTACCTATTAGAGCCCATCAACGAAGCACTTCTCTGCAACGAATCATAATCTGCAGGAGCGAGCAACAGGCCGACAGTGATCCAGAAAGGTGCTGTAGCAAAGTAATTACCAAAAACACCCGTAGGCTCAAAGAGGCTCGGCACCAACCCTGCAGCCAACACCATATAAATAGCAGAACGTGGAAGCGCTGTTCTTTTAAAGACTGCTGCAAACAGCCCCAAGCTAAAGACAAGTAGACTCAAAAACCCGAGAAACCCTTGCTCGGCAAGAGTACGCAACCAAACGTTATGAACCTTTTCGACATCTTGACCGTAGTCCTTCAGATTTATCTCCCCAACCCCAATTAATGGAGATTCTACGTAGAGCCTAATTGCCACCCAGAATCCATCAGTACGCCCTGTTGTCACTCCGCTACGAAGCTCCTCTGGCGCAAAAATAGAAAGATAGGTTCTAGAGCTAATCAATCGCTCCCCAAACTCAGCAGCTATTAGCACACCTCCTAGCCAGAAAACCATCAACAGAAAGAAAGCCTTCACTCTTGAGTTTGCCGCGAGATGCAGAAGATAGATGGAAAGAACAAAAACCCCTGTTATTAGACCGCCTCGAGAATCAACCACAACAAGATTAAGAAGCAGAACAACTGAGGATGTAATTAGGGCGCCTCGCGTGAGACCAGGTTTGCTGACAATTAAACCAAAGAGGGAGATTGCCAAGAAGACATTGCAGATTGCGGTCCACCCAGTTCGACCACCATGAAGCCCGGTCTGGTAGAGATACAGCCGAACCGAATGCATTGGGTTTATAAAGATCCCACCTGCAGCAAAATCAATGACGACCAGCATGGCAATTAAAGAAAAAACCACAACCGCCATGAAAAGGGAATTCAGAGCGCGCTCAGTTCCGTAGCAGCACGAGAGTGTATATCCAATCGCAACAAGGAATAAGATCGCAAACAGCCCAATAAAATCAAAGCTCAAATGAGCTATTGCAGATGGAATTGCAAGCGCAACTGAAAAACCTAACAGAGGTGTAATGAATTTTGGCAGCGCATAGACACCATCCTTGAAACGAAGAAACGGATAAAAAACCACCACTCCCAAAAGCATCACTTTTATTGTCAACAGCAAAGAGAAAGGGAGCAGCGGAAGCCAATAAATAGGGCTTAACCCCAAAAAGAGCGCAACGAACACAAGCTCTATTGAAACACGCTGCACCGTTTGCATTTTCATTAGACTCGTTCGAAAAGCCTCAATAGCGAGGCATCGCCTCTTTAAGCGCTACCGTAGAGGCGATGCCCATTAGTCCGTTAAAGCCTAAGATCCGCCGCGTCGCGCGGCATCACGTACTTCAGGTCATAAACCACGTGCTCCTTCTTACCGAGCGCGCGGATGCCTTCAGCCCCCATCGCTTTGAACTGCTCGTGCGCCACACCGACGATGATGGCGTCGTAGGCGCCCTGCTCCGGTTTGGCGATCGGGGTGAGGCCGTATTCGTGCTGTGCTTCGGCCACATCCACCCAGGGGTCGTACACGTCGGCCTGGATGTTGTACTCGCCCAGTTCCTTGACGATGTCGACGATGCGGGTGTTGCGCAGATCCGGGCAGTTCTCCTTGAAGGTGAGGCCCATGACGAGCACGCGCGCGCCTTCGACGGTGATGCGGCGCTTGAGCATGGCCTTGACCAGCTGCGACACCACGTAGGCGCCCATGCCGTCGTTGAGGCGGCGGCCGGCGAGGATGATCTCGGGGTGGTAGCCGATGGATTGCGCCTTGTGGGTGAGGTAGTACGGATCCACGCCGATGCAGTGGCCGCCGACCAGGCCGGGGCGGAAGGGCAGGAAGTTCCACTTGCTGCCGGCGGCCTGCAGCACGGCCTCGGTGTCGATACCCATCTTGTTGAAGATGATGGCCAGCTCGTTGATGAGGGCGATGTTGACGTCGCGCTGGGTGTTCTCGATGACCTTGGCGGCCTCGGCCACCTTGATGCTCTCGGCCTTGTGGGTGCCGACGACGATGATCTGGCGGTAGAGCTGGTCGACCAGCTCGGCCACTTCGGGCGTGGAGCCGGCGGTGACCTTCTTGATGGTGGAGACGCGGTGTTCCTTGTCGCCCGGGTTGATGCGCTCGGGGCTGTAGCCGGCGTAGAAGTCGACGTTGAACTTGAGGCCGGACACCTTCTCCAGCACCGGCACGCAGTCTTCTTCGGTGGCGCCGGGGTAGACGGTGGATTCGTAAATGACGATGTCGCCCTTCTTGAGCACCTTGCCGATGGTCTCGCTGGCCTTGACCAGCGGGGTGAGGTCGGGCTGCTTGTGCTCGTCGATGGGGGTGGGGACGGTGACGATGAAGGTGTTGCAGGCGGCCAGGTCTTGCAGGCTGGCGGTGTAGCTGAGGCCGGTGGCTTCGGCGAGCTCTTCGTCCGAGACTTCGAGCGTGGCGTCGTGGCCGCTGCGCAGGGCGTCGATGCGAGCCTGGTTGATGTCGAAGCCGACAACGCTGCGCTGCTTGGCGAATTCCACGGCGAGCGGCAGGCCGACGTAGCCCAGGCCGATGATGGCGAGTTTGATGGAGTCCAGGGTATGCGTAGTCATGATGGTAGGCGTGTTACGGATTGAAGGAGTTTGAATGCGGTGTGTTTCGAGACGATGGTAAGCAGGCTGCAGTGCGGCAGGCGGTGTCGGCAACGGGGCCGTCAGCGCAGCTCGCGCGCCAGGTCGGCTCTTGGGGCTGCAGCGTCATTGTGCCCTTGGGGATGGGCGCGCTGGTTGACCTGCTCGTCGACGATGCGGCCGTTTTGCACATAGGTGAATGACTCTTCCAGCAGTTCGCACCGGCCCACGCGGCGTTCGCCGCGGCGCTCGTCGGCGTGCGGGGTGCGGTGCTCTGCGCGGCGCTCGTTGGCGGGGTCACGAGTGACATAGCCGCGCACGAAGGCGTTGCGGTCGGGGCGCATGACGCGCTGCAGCAGGCGCATGTAGAGACTCTGGTAGGCGAGCGGGGCGATGTCTTCGTCCACCACGATCTGCACCACGGCGTAGCGGCGGCCGGCATGCTCGGGGTCGCCACGGTATTCGTACAGGCGGGTGCGGAAGACGGTGTTGTCCTTGAGTTCGGGGGCGACCAGGGCGTTGATCTGCTCCACATGCTCGAGGCTGGAATTGCCGAAGAACACGCCGCAGTTGAGCGCCGGGGTGAGATGCAGGCTGCGGTGCAGGCGGCGCAGCATGGGCACGAAGCGCCACGGCCGGGCGGTAAAGCGCAGATACACCGCAAACACGCCGACAAAGCCGGCAAACATGAGCGCGTCGGGCACGCCCAGCCAGGCGCCGAGCAGGCCGAACAGGCCCAGGCCCAGGTGCAGGCTACCGATGATGGTGACGGTGTGCTCGACCCGGAAGCCGGCGCGCTGCAGCAGGTGGTGCAGGTGGTGGCGGTCGGGGCTGAAGGGCGACTTGCCCAGCCACACGCGCCGGGCCATGACGGCCAGGGTGTCGATGAGCGGCACGGCAAACATCCACAGCGCCACCACCGGGGGCACCAGGGGCTGCTCGCCCTGGGTGATGTCGATGAGCTGCCAGGCGATGAGCAGGCCGAGCATCATGCTGCCGTTGTCGCCCATGAAGACGCGGGCGCGGTGCTGGCTGCCGAAGCGCAGGTTGAACCACAGGAAGCCGGCCACGCCACCGAGCAAGGCCATGGCCAGCAGGTGGCCGCTGCCGTCGCCCGCACCCAGGGTGACGAGCGCGACCAGGGCAAGCGTGCCGGCCGCCACGGTACCGGACAGGCCGTCGATGCCGTCGACCATGTTGAGGGCGTTGATGCAGCCGACCACGCCGAACACGGTGAAGGGCACGGCGATGATGCCGAGCGACAGCGCGCCGATGAGCAAGGGGTCGCCGAGGTCGACCAGCACGATGCCGCCGCCATAGACCATGAGCAAAGCCAGCCCGGCCTGGATGACGAGGCGGATGCGGGCGCTGAGCTTCCAGCGGTCGTCAGCGAGGCCCACGCCCCACATGACCAGCGCGCACACTGCGAGCGAGGCCCAGGCCAGGGACTGCGCGGGCAGCAGCCACAGCAGCATGCCCACGGCCAGCAGCAGCGCAGCGAGCACGCCAAAGCCACCCACGAAGGGGGTGCTGTGCACATGCTGCTTGTGTTCGCCCGGGTGGTCGATGAGACCGACATGGGGAGCGAGGCGCAGCATGCCGCGGATGACGGCGGCGGACAGCGCCGTGGCCAGGATGAGTGTTAACAGGCCCCACATGGTGATACCTCGCTCAAAAAACGTTGTGCCTTGGTGGCACGGCGGGCAGCGGCTGGTAAGGCGGCCACCGCGTTGCAGCAATTCATTGGGCATGTGCCCGGGGCGCAGCTTGCCTCGCCGGCTAGCGCGCCCCTGTCTCGTGCGCCCTGTCGCGCGCCTGTAGGAGCGGCGCAAGCCGCGATTTTTTCTGGGTCCGGCGACGAGGGCCCACGGTTTCAAAAGCTCGCGGCTGGCGCCGCTCCTACAGCGAACCCCAACGGCGCGGTTGGTCGCGTTGCAGGCGCGGCTCAAGCCGCGTGATCTTGTTCAACAAATCCGGCGGCAGTCAGGACTTGTACTTGTATTGATAGTGGTAGCCCTCGTAACCGAAGCGGTGACGTTGGCGGCGGGTGTCGAAGCCATTGAAGACGAAGCCCTTGACCGCGGCGCCGCCGTGTTCGAAGCGCTTGACGGCCTGTTCCAGCTCGCGGATGGGGTGGCGGCCGGCGCGGGCGACGAGCAGCGTGGCACCGACCATGCGGCCGATGATGGCGGCGTCGGACACGGCCAGGATGGGGGGCGCGTCGACCAGCAGCACGTCGCAACGGTCTTCGAGCGCTGCGAGCATGTTGGCAAACTGCGGGTGCATGAGCAGTTCGGACGGGTTGGGCGGGATGAGGCCGGTGGTGACCATGTGCAGGTTCTCTACCGCCGTGGGCTTGACGATGACCTCGAGCGTGGCCTTGCCCATGATGTAGTCCGACACGCCGAGGCCGCGCGGCACGCCGAAGGCCTTGTTGATGTGGCCCTTGCGCAAGTCGGCATCGACGATGATGACGCGCTTGCCGGCCTGGGCGAGCACGGCACCGAGGTTTTTGGTGACGAAGCTCTTGCCGACGCCGGGGGCGGGGCCGGTGATGAGGACGGAGCCGCTCTCGGCGCCGAGCAGGGCAAAGTGGAGCGTGGTGCGCAGGCTGCGCAGGCTTTCCATGGCGTCGTCGTCGGGGCTGACGAGGGCGAGCAGTTCGCCCTTGCCGCCCCTGCCGCGCAGGATGCGGCGTTCGATACCCTCCTCGGCCTTGCTGGCCGGCACGGTGGCGTACACCGGCAGGGCGAGCTCGCGTTCGATGGTCTGCGGGTCTTCCACCACCACGCGCAGGGCGCGGATGGCCCATACGGTGCCGAGCGCGCCGAGCAGGCCGAGTACGCCCGACAGCAGCAGGATGAGGGCCTTGCGCGGGGCAACGGGCCGTTGCGCGGTGACGGCCGAGTCGATGACGCGGACGTCGCCCACGGTGCCGGCGCGGGCGACGCGCAGCTGCTGGGCGCTGTTGAGCAGGTTGGTATAGAGCGCGGTGGCGACTTCGACGTCGCGGCGCAGCTGCAGGGCGACCTGCTGGGTTTCGGGCAGGCGCGAGACGTTGCCTTCGAAGCTGGCGCGGCGGTTGCGCAGGCGGCTGATCTGGGCGTCGACGGCGATGACCTGGGGGTGCTCGGAGGTGAAGCGCTGGCGCAGTTCTTCGCGCTTTTGCTGGAGGGCGACGATTTCGTTGTCGGCTTCGACCACCGAGCGCAGCACGGACTGCGTCTCGAGGGTGAGGTCGACCGAGCCGCGCGACTGGCGGTATTCGTTGTAGGCGGCCTCGGCGGTGTCGAGCTGGCCCTTGAGCTCGGGGAGCTGGGCTTCGAGGAAGGCGAGCGTGGATTCTGCCTCGGCCGAGCGGTACTCGACGTTCTGGCGCACGTAGGCGTTGAGGACTTCGTTGAGGATGGATGCGGCCAGAGCGCGGTCGGGGCCGCTGAAGGCGGCTTCGATGACGTTGGACTGGCGGGCGCGTTCGCGCACTTCGAGGTTTTCGCGCAGGGCGGCGATGGCGCTGGTGTGGGCGATGCGGCTGAGGATGAAGCGGGTGTCGGGGCGGGCGACGAGCTCGGCGACGAAGACGCTGACATGCTCGGCGCTGGCGGGCTCGCCTACGCGGCCGCTGACGAGCAGGGTGCCGGCGTCGTCGAACACGCTGTAGCTGCCGTTGTCGCCCGCGACGAGGGTGAGCGGTTCGCTCATGAGGTAGGGGGCGACTTCGAGGCTTTGCACGGCGATGCGCTCACCGCCCCAGGCGTAGCCGGACAGGCCGAACAGCGGCGCGGCGGGCTCGACCCCGGCATGGCGGCGGGCGAGCGCGCGGCCAAACACCGGCAAGTGATGCGGCTGGGCGCGCACGGTGAGGTTGAGGCGGTCGACGACGCGGCCGAGGATCATGCGCGAACGCAGGATCTCGAGCTCGGCGGCGACGGAGGTGGTGTCGCCGAGCACGGCTTCGACGTCGCGCAGCGCGGCGAGGCCGCCCTTGGCGCTCTTCTTGTCTTCGACCTGGACGAGGGCGTCGGCGCGGTAGATGGGCGTGGAGACGAAGGCGACGACCCCGCCCACCAGCACGGCAAAGGTGCCGATGGCGAGGATGAGCCACTTGTATTCGAGCAGCACGGCGATGATTTCGCCGAGGTTGATGAAGTCGTCGTTACCGCGCGCGGCTGCGCTGCGGGTGTTGGGGCCGGCTTCGGGCTGGGCGGTGGTGGCGGGATCGCGGCGCAACGGGGTCTTCCTGTCGTATTTGGGTTGATGCGGTGGTCACGGTGACGGCACCGTGCGCGCGGCACGGCGGCGGCCCGCACGCGGCGGGCCGGCCCAGGCCTTACTGGCGGCCGCCGAACAGCGGGTAGCGCACGTCGCTGGTGAAGTTGAGCATCTGCGAGGTGGGCAGGATGTTGCTGACGACACGGTTCCAGCGTGCCACCGGGGCGACGTCGACATAGACCACGTCGCGCGGCAGCAGCGGGAAGCTCTCGGCCAGCAACAGGGCGTCGGGGGTGCGGGCGTTGAGGTGGAAGAGCTCGGAAGTGCCGTTGTCGCTGCGCATCACGTAGACCCAGGCGGGGTCGGAGGTGACCTGGTTGACGAAGCCGGCGTCGGCCAGGGCTTCGGCCAGGGTGGTGCGGCGCTTGTTCATGACCATGGAGCCGGGGCGCTGCACTTCGCCGAGCACGAACACCTTGTTGCGGCTGCGGTCGAGCACGTTGACGATGTCGCCGGGCTGCAGCAGCACGTTCTGGCTGGTGTCGCCTTCTTCGTACAGGGCCTGGAGGTCGACGCGGTAGGTTTCGCCGTTGCGGGTGAGCAGCACGTTGCCGTGGTCGGCGTGTTCAGTGATGCCACCGGCACGGTTGACGGCTTCGACCAGCGTCATGCGGATGTCGTCGATGGCGAGCAGACCGGGCTTGGCGACTTCGCCGACGAGGTACACGCGCTTGCTGCGGAAAGAGACGATGCGGACGTCGAGCTGGACGTTTTCGATGACCTTGGCGAGGCGCTTGGCGAGCAGTTCGCGCACTTCGCGCGGGGTGAGGCCAGCGACCTTGACCACCCCGGCGTAGGGGAAAAAGATGGTGCCGTCGTCGGCCACCAGGGTGCCGGACTGCTCGGCCGAGCGGTAGGAGCCGGCAGGGATGGTGATTTCGGGGTGGTCCCAGACGATGACGTTGATGATGTCGCCGGGGCCGAGGCGGTAGTCCTGGTGGGTGAGGCCGGGATCGGGCGCGGTGTTGTCGCCCCGGGTGGCGGTCTGCCCGCCGGCGTTGCCGGTGCGGAAGCGCGAATCGCCCGACGCCTGACTGGCCTTGAAGTGCTGGATGATGAGTTCGGCCGTGATGGGGGTGATGCTGACCGTGGCCGGCACCTGCTCGCCGCCCTGGGTGACGGGCAACTCGACACGCGATTCGTCGCGCATGAAGCTGCCGCTGACGCCCGGGATGAGCGTGCAGCCACTCAGCGCAGTGGCCGCGGCAACCAGGACAAGCCCGCGCAACGCACCCACGGGGTGTGCGGCAGTCGCGCGGCGGGCTGGCAGGTTGGTGCTGGGTGTGTTCATCGGATACCCCGTCTGTATGTTCTCGGTATGTGGCGGTTGCCCATGCTGCTGCGCCACAAGGGCAAGGTGCGTGCATCAACCGAGTGCTTTAGCAAGAAGCACACCTGTCATGCCGCACAGCACAAAAGCCGACATTCTATCAGTGCTTTGGCAGTAGCCTAAGACCGTCATGTTACGGCAATGAAACGCCCTCCGTGACGAACTGTAAAGAATTCCGACACTTTTTTTGATGAGGAAAGGGTATCCCCTTTGCAAACAAAGGCAGACCGGGCATTCAAGCCATTGGCATCGCCAGATGCCAGACGCGCACCCGCCGGATTCCGTAGGCGCGGCGCGAGCCGCGAGGGGTTGGGGCGACGGGCGTGGGTGGGGGTGATGAAAGGCTCGCGGCTGGCGCCGCTCCTACAGCAGGCCGTGGCGCGCCTCCCCCGTGGGAGCGGCGCCAGCCGCGAGGGGTTGAAGGCGACGGGCGTGGGCGGGTGCGACGAAAAGCTCGCGGCTGGCGCCGCTCCTACAGCGGCCGTGGCGCGCCTCCCCCGTGGGAGCGGCGCGAGCCGCGAGGGGTTGAAGGCGACGGGCGTGGGCGGGGGTGATGAAAGGCTCGCGGCTGGCGCCGCTCCTACAGCGGCCGTGGCGCGCCTCCCCCGTAGGAGCGGCGCAAGCCGCGAGGGGTTGAAGGCGGCGGGCGTGGGTGGGTGCGACGAAAGGCTCGCGGCTGGCGCCGCTCCTACAGCGGACCGTGGCGCGCCTCCCCCGTGGGAGCGGCGCAAGCCGCGAGGGGTTGAAGGCGACGGGCGTGGGTGGGTGCGACGAAAGGCTCGCGGCTGGCGCCGCTCCTACAGCGGCCGTGGCGCGCCTCCCCCGTGGGAGCGGCGCGAGCCGCGAGGGGTTGAAGGCGATGGGGCTGGATGGCCGCCGAAAAAGCTCGCGGCTGGCGCCGCTCCTACAGCGGAGCCAGCCGCGGCGCGTGTCGTCCCGGTGGGAGCGGCGCCAGCCGCGAGGGGTTGAAGGCGGCGGGCTGCGCTAGAGCCACACGGCATCCCAATGGGGGTACATCCGCACGCTGGGGACCAGGCCTGCGCGCAGGGGGTTGGCGACGACGTAGCGTGCGAGGGCGTGGAGGTCTTCTTCCTTGCGCAGGGCGTGGTCGTGGAAGCCGGCTGCCCATCGGCGCGTTGCGGGGGTCTGCAGGCTTCGGTTGATCGCGGCCGAAGACCCGGCCTTGAAGGCGCCGACGAGGGCCGAGAGGGTGCCGGCTTCGAGGCGCACGAGCCAGTGCAGGTGATCGGGCATGAGCACCCAGGCGAGTGTGGCGGCGTGGCCAAGTTGGTCGGCGCGGCGCAGGTGGGCGATGGTCAGGCGGGCGAGGTGGAAGTCGTCGAAGAGCCGTGCGCGGCGGTGGGTGACGGTGGTGATGAGGAAGACGCGGCCGGGTTCGGAGACGCGGCCGCGGCGCAGGTCGATGGAGTGTGGAGGCATCGGCGATGCGGGCCCCGTTCAGTTGAATGTCATTGAGCGGGGGATATTAGCGCGGCGCGGGGTTATGCGATTGGGTTTTTTTGGGGAAAAGCTCGCGGCTGGCGCCGCTCCTACAGCGGGGCGGACCGCCGTGGGGGGCTCCGGTGGGAGCGGCGCGAGCCGCGAGGGGTTGGGTGGGAGGGTGCGATGAAAGGCTCGCGGCTGGCGCCGCTCCTACAGTGGCGCTGCTCCCACAGCGGCGCCGGCGCGCGTCAGGTGGCGAGCTTTTGGGCGCGGATGGACTGGTATTCGTCTTGCCAGAACCATTTCTCTTCTCCGAAGGCGGGGACGAGCTGGTCGAGCCAGGTGGCTTTGTCGTCGTACTTGGCGAAGAAGGGGCGCTGGACCCAGTCGGGGTTGCGGCCCTGGATGAAGCGCAGCACGAAGACCTTTTCGCCGGCGATCTCGGTGACGCCCTGGATTTCGACCTTGCCGGGGCTGGCGCTCATGCTGGGGCCGCGGGCGGTGCGGGCGAGGCCGGAGACTTGCTGGATGGCTTGCTGGTAGATCTCCCAGGCGCGCACGAGGGGGACTTCGAAGTAGTTGCGGGCGCCGGTGTCGCGTTCGACGAACATGTAGTAGGGAACGATGCCGAGCTTGACTTCCATTTTCCACAGCTTGGCCCATACGGCGGGATCGTCGTTGATGTGGGCGATGAGCGGGCCCTGGGCGCGGATGACGACGCCGGTGGCGCGCACGCGGCGGATGGCGGCCTGGGCGGCGTCGGTGTCGAGTTCCTTCCAGTGGTTGTAGTGCGCCATGAGGGCGACGTGCTTGCCGGATTCGACGAGCTGGGCGAGCAGGCGCATGAGGTCGTCCGCGTCGTCGGCGCCGAGGAAGCGGTGCGGCCAGAAGGTGAGCGCCTTGGAGCCGATGCGGATGGTCTGGATGTGGTCGAATTCGGGCTGCAGAAGGGGTTCGAGGTAGTCGCGCAGGTGGCGCGTCTTCATGACCATGGGGTCGCCGCCGGTGACGAGCAGGTCGGTGACTTCGGTGTGCTGGCGCAGGTAGGCGTGCAGCGCGCTGGCTTCGGACGATGCGATGCGCAGGTCCTTGTCGCCGACGAACTGCGCCCAGCGGAAGCAGAAGGTGCAGTAGGCGTGACAGGTCTGGCCCTGGCTGGGGAAGAAGAGGACGGTTTCGCGGTACTTGTGCTGCATGCCGTCGAGGCGGTGGCCTTCGTCGTCGACCGGCATGTTCATCTGCATCTGGTCGGCGGGGTGCGGGTTGAGGGCGTGGCGGACTTCGTCGATGGCGCGTTCGAGTTCGTCCTTGGGGGCTTCGGCACGCAGCAAGGCGGCGATGCGGTCGTAGTGCTCGGGGGCGAGCATGCCGCGCTGCGGGAAGGTGAGCTGGAAGATGGGGTCGTCGGGGACCTGGCGCCAGTCGATGAGCTCGTCGATGACGTATTGGTTGACGCGGAACGGCAGCACCGAGGAGACGACCTTCATTTCGAAGCGCTGTTCGGGCGACAGGCGGGCCAGCGGGGCGATGCGGTCGAGGTCGCGCTGGGTGTAGACCTTGAAGGGCACGGGGTCGAACAGGCTGGCGCCGTCGAGGGGCTTGAGGGCGTGGACTTGCGCGTTCATGTGTTGTCCTCCAGTTGTGTCGGGGGCGGTCCCCGTTTTTTTACGGCTGGCAATGCTACGGCGCAAAGTGAATTGGCGCAAATGTGACTAAAGGACGGGGGGATTGGTTCCGTGGGGAAAGGGGCGCGGCGCTTGGTCTTGCTGTGGGAGCGGCGCGAGCCGCGAGGGGTTGGGGGTGGCTGCGATGGGCGGGGTCGCCTTCAGACCCTCGCGGCTGGCGCCGCTCCCACGAGGGGCGCGGCGCTTGGTCTTGCTGTGGGAGCGGCGCGAGCCGCGAGGGGTTGGGGGGCGTGGCGAGGCAGGCGAAAAAAAAGGGCCTGCTTGCGCAGGCCCTCGCCGACAGGCACCCGGGCGCGTGGCCCGGGTCTCCCTCCCCATCGATCAAAACGGTTGTGTGGCGGTGCTCACTCGAATTCGATGATGACTTCGTCGACCGAGAGGCTGGCGCCGGGCTTGGCGACGATCTTCTTGACCTTGCCGTCCTGCTCGGCCTTGAGCACGTTTTCCATCTTCATGGCTTCGATGATGGCGAGCTTTTCGCCGGCCTTGACCTCCTGGCCTTCGGCCACGGCAACTTCGCGCAGCAGGCCGGGCATGGGCGAGAGCAGGAACTTGGAGAGGTCGGGCGGCAGCTTCTCGGGCATCAGCGACAGCAGGTGGGCGGCGCGCACGGTCATGACCATGGGCTCGACCTGCAGGCCGAAGTGGGCGATGCGGTAGCGCAGGCCGCGGCGTTCGATCTGCAGGCAGATCGGGGCGCCGTTGACGGTGCCGGTGAGCAGCAGGTCGCCGAACTTCCAGTCGGAGACGATGTTGTAGGTGCGGCCTTCGTGGGTGACGGCGAGGCCACCTTCGATGGGCTGCGTCTGCACCGGGTACTGCTTGCCGGCCATGACGACGACCCAGTTGGCGGCGACCTTGCGGCCGTGGCCGGCGAGCTGGCCTTCGATCTGCACGGCGCGCTCGATGTAGCGGCTGCGGGCGAAGGTGGCGACGGCGGCGAGCAGCGCAGGGTCGTCGTGCGGGACCATGGAGGCGTCGAAGCCCTGCGGGTACTCCTCGGCGATGAAGCCGGTGTTGAAGTTGCCCGAGCAGAAGCGCGGGTGCTGCAGCAGCGCGGCCTGGAAGGGGATGTTGGAGCTGATGCCGCGGATGACGAAGGCGTTGAGGGCGTCGCGCATGCGCTCGATGGCGTCCTGGCGGTCCTTGCCGTGCACGATGAGCTTGGCGATCATCGAGTCGTAGTACATGGAGATTTCGCCGCCTTCGTACACGCCGGTGTCGACGCGCACGCCGTTGCCTTCGGCCGGGGCCTGGAACTTGACCAGGCGGCCGGTGGAGGGCAGGAAGCCGCGGAAGGGGTCTTCGGCGTTGATGCGGCATTCCATCGACCAGCCGTTGATGCCGACATCGGCCTGGGCGAGCGGGAGTTTTTCGCCGTAGGCGACGCGGATCATCTGCTCGACGAGGTCCAGCCCGGTGATGAGCTCGGTGACCGGGTGCTCGACCTGCAGGCGGGTGTTCATCTCGAGGAAGTAGAACTCCTTGGTGGCGCCGGAGACGACGAACTCGACCGTGCCGGCCGATTCGTAGTTCACCGCGCGCGCCAGGGCGACGGCCTGCTCGCCCATGGCACGGCGCATCTCGGGGTCGACGAAGGGGCTGGGGGCTTCTTCGATGACCTTCTGGTGGCGGCGCTGGATGGAGCAGTCGCGCTCGTTGAGGTACACGTAGTTGCCATGCGAGTCGCCGAGCACCTGGATTTCGATGTGGCGGGGCTCGAGGACGTACTTCTCGATGAAGACGCGGTCGTCGCCGAAGGCGTTGCGGGCTTCGTTGACGCAGGAGGCGAAGCCTTCGTGCGCTTCCTTGTCGTTGAAGGCGACGCGCAGGCCCTTGCCGCCACCGCCGGCGGAGGCCTTGATCATGACCGGGTAGCCGATCTTCTTGGCGATCTCGACCGCTTCGTCGGGGCCGGCAATGGCGTCGTTATAGCCGGGGATGGTGTTGACGCCGGCTTCGATGGCGAGCTTCTTGGACTCGATCTTGTCGCCCATCTTGGCGACCGAGTAGTGCTTCGGGCCGATGAACTTGATGCCTTCTTCTTCGAGGCGGCGCGAGAACTCGGCGTTCTCGGACAGGAAGCCGTAGCCCGGGTGGACGGCCTCGGCGCCGGTCTGCTTGCAGGCGGCGATGATCTTGTCGATGACGAGATAGGATTCCTTGGATGGCGCCGGGCCGATGCAGACGGCTTCGTCGGCCATTTCGACGAAGAGGGCGTCCTTGTCGGCCTCGGAGTGCACGGCGACGGTGGCGATGCCCATCTTGCGGGCGGTCTTGATGACGCGGCAGGCGATTTCACCGCGGTTGGCAATCAGGATCTTCTTGAACATTTAACGTATTCCTCGTGCGCGGATCAGAGCGGGATGTTGCCGTGCTTGCGCCACGGGTTCTCGAGCTGCTTGTCCTTGAGCATCGACAGCGAGCGGCAGATGCGCTTGCGGGTTTCGTGCGGCATGATCACGTCGTCGATGAAGCCGCGCGCGCCGGCCACGAAGGGGTTGGCGAAGCGCTGCTTGTACATGGCTTCGCGCTCGGCGATCTTCTCGGGGTCGTTCTTTTCTTCGCGGAAGATGATCTCGACCGCGCCCTTGGGGCCCATGACGGCGATTTCGGCGCTGGGCCAGGCGAAGTTGACGTCGCCGCGCAGGTGCTTGGACGACATGACGTCGTAGGCGCCGCCGTAGGCCTTGCGGGTGATGAGGGTGACCTTGGGCACGGTGCATTCGGCGTAGGCGTAGAGCAGCTTGGCGCCGTGCTTGATGATGCCGCCGTATTCCTGCGCGGTGCCGGGCATGAAGCCGGGGACATCGACCAGGGTGACGACCGGGATGTTGAAGGCGTCGCAGAAGCGGACGAAGCGCGCGGCCTTGATCGAGCTCTTGATGTCGAGGCAGCCGGCGAGCACCAGCGGCTGGTTGGCGACGATGCCGACCGGGGCGCCTTCCATGCGCGCGAAGCCGATGATGATGTTCTTGGCGTAGTCGGGCTGGAGCTCGAAGAAGTCGCCGTCGTCGACCATCTTGACGATCAGTTCCTTCATGTCATACGGCTGGTTGGCGTTGCTCGGCACGAGGGTGTCGAGCGAGTAGTCGAGGCGGTCGGCGGGGTCGACCGAGGGCACGACCGGCGGCTTGTCGCGGTTGCTGCCAGGGATGTAGCCGACCAGGCGGCGGGTCATCATGAGCGCTTCGACGTCGTTCTCGAAGGCGAGGTCGGCCACGCCGGACTTGCTGGTGTGGGTGACGGCGCCACCGAGCTCTTCGGCGGTGACTTCTTCGTGGGTAACGGTCTTCACGACTTCGGGACCGGTCACGAACATGTAGGACGAGTCCTTGACCATGAAGATGAAGTCGGTCATCGACGGCGAGTACACCGCACCGCCTGCGCAGGGGCCCATGATGAGCGAGATCTGCGGCACGACGCCGGAGGCGAGCACGTTGCGCTGGAACACGTCGGCGTAGCCGCCGAGCGAGTCGACGCCTTCCTGGATGCGGGCGCCGCCCGAGTCGTTGAGGCCGATGACCGGGGCGCCGACCTTCATGGCGTGGTCCATGACCTTGCAGATCTTTTCGGCGTGGGTTTCGGACAGCGAGCCGCCGAAGACGGTGAAGTCCTGCGAGAACACGAACACGAGGCGGCCGTTGACGGTGCCGTAGCCGGTGACGACGCCGTCGCCCGGGATGTGGTCGGCGTTCATGCCGAACTCGGCGCAGCGGTGCTCCTTGAACATGTCCCACTCTTCGAAGCTGTCGTCGTCGAGCAGCAGCAGGATGCGTTCGCGGGCGGTCAGCTTGCCCTTGGCGTGCTGGGCGTCGATGCGCTTCTGGCCACCGCCGAGGCGGGCCTTCTCGCGCTTTTCCTCCAGCTGGCGAATGATTTCTTGCATTGATGACCTCCTGTCAGATCTCTGTGTTGCGTCGTGCCGGCCGGGAAAGCCGGTGGGTGTGTGTCAGGCTTGGGACTGAATACGTGTAACGGCAGACTTGCGGTTTCAGCTTTGCAGATGGCCGAGCAGGCGCAGCGCGGCGAGCGAGGGGGTGGTACCGCCCTCTTCCACCGCGCGCGCCAGCGCCGGCAGTTCTTCCTTGACCCGGGGGTGGCTGCGGAAACGGCTGCGCAGCCCGGAGTCGATCATGTCCCACATCCAGGCCAGGGCCTGGTGGCGGCGCTTGGCGTCGAGTTCGCCGGTGGCGGTGAGCGCCTTGCGGTAGTCCATCACCGTGGTCCAGAACTCGGCCACGCCTTCCTTGCGCAGCGCCGACAGGGTGAGCACCGGTACCGTCCAGTTGGGGCTGGCCGGACGCAGCATGTGCAGCGCGGTCTTGATCTGCGACTTGGCGCGCATGGCGGCGGCGGGGTCGATGTCGGCCTTGTTGATGACGATCAGGTCGGCGATCTCCATGATGCCTTTCTTGATCGCCTGCAGGTCGTCGCCCGCGTTGGGCAGCTGCAGCAGGCAGAAGATGTCGGTCATGCCGGCGACGGCGGTTTCGGACTGGCCGACGCCGACGGTCTCGACAATGATGACGTCGAAGCCGGCGGCTTCGCAGACCAGCATGGTCTCGCGCGTTTTCTCGGCCACGCCGCCCAGGCTGCAGGCCGAGGGGCTGGGGCGGATGAAGGCGGCGGTGTTCTGGCTGAGCAGTTCCATGCGCGTCTTGTCGCCGAGGATGGAGCCGCCGGTGACCGAGGACGAGGGGTCGACCGCCAGCACGGCGACACGCAGCCCCTGCTCGATGAGGTAGAGGCCGAGCGCTTCGATGAAGGTGGATTTGCCCACGCCCGGCACGCCCGAAATGCCCACCCGCATCGCCCCGCCGGTGCTCGGCAGCAGGGCCTCGAGCACGTGGCGGGCCCGCTCCTTGTGGTCCTCGCGCTGGGATTCGATGAGCGTGATGGTCTTGGCGAGCGGCCGCAGCTGCCCCGCCAGAACGCCGTCGACGAGGGCTTGGTCCGTGGGATCGAGGGGGTGGGACGTGGGCGAAAGCATGGTCGGTGGGGTGGTCGTGGCCTTTGCGGTGCGGGTGTGGCGGTTTTTTGGGGAAAAGCTCGCGGCTGGCGCCGCTCCTACAGTGTGCCGATACGCCCGGCGGTGCTGCTGTGGGAGCGGCGCGAGCCGCGAGCTTTTGTTCAATTGCTCCGGCGGTAACGCCGCTGCTGTTCGCCCTTATGCCTTGCGCGCTGCGCGGATCTGCTTGAGCACTTCGCGCGCGGCGGTGGGGATGGGGGTGCCGGGGCCGAAGATGCCCTTGGCGCCGGCGGCGTAGAGCGCGTCGTAGTCCTGCGCGGGGATGACGCCGCCGACAAAGGTGATGATGTCGTCGGCGCCGAGGCGCTTGAGCTCGTTGACGATCTGCGGCACGAGCGTCTTGTGGCCGGCGGCGAGGCTGGAGCAGCCGACGGCGTGGACGTCGTTCTCGACCGCGTGGCGGGCGGCTTCTTCCGGGGTCTGGAAGAGCGGGCCGATGTCGATGTCGAAGCCGAGGTCGGCGAAGGCCGAGGCGACGACCTTGGCGCCGCGGTCGTGGCCGTCCTGGCCGAGCTTGGCGATCATGACGCGCGGGCGGCGGCCTTCTTCGGCGATGAAGGCTTCGATGTCGGCCTTGAGGGCTTTCCAGTCTTCCTGTTCTTCCACGACGGCTCCATAGACGCCGGACACGGCTTGCGGGTTGGCGCGGTAGCGGCCGAAGACCTTTTCGAGCGCGTCGGACACTTCGCCGACGGTGGCGCGCAGGCGGATGGCCTTGACGGTGAGGTCGAGCAGGTTGCCGTCGCCGGTTTCGGCGCACTTGGTGAGGGCGTCGAGCGCGGCCTGCACGGCGGCGGTGTCGCGGTTGGCGCGCACCTGGGCGAGGCGGGCGATCTGCGACTCGCGCACGGCGTGGTTGTCGATGTCGAGGATCTCGATCGGGTCTTCCTTGGCAAGTTTGTACTTGTTGACGCCGACGATGACGTCCTTGCCGGAGTCGATGCGGGCCTGCTTGTCGGCGGCGCATTCCTCGACCTTCATCTTGGCCCAGCCGGATTCGACGGCCTTGGTCATGCCGCCCATGGACTCGATCTCTTCGATCAGCGCCCAGGCCTTGTCGGCCATGTCCTGGGTGAGCTTTTCCATCATGTAGGAGCCGGCCCAGGGGTCGACGACGTTACAGATGTGGGTCTCTTCCTGGATGATGATCTGGGTGTTGCGCGCGATGCGGGCGGAGAACTCGGTGGGCAGGGCGATGGCTTCGTCGAGCGCGTTGGTGTGCAGCGACTGGGTGCCGCCGAACACCGCGGCCATGGCCTCGATGGTGGTGCGCACGACGTTGTTGTACGGGTCCTGCTCGGTGAGCGACCAGCCGGAGGTCTGCGAGTGGGTGCGCAGCATCATCGACTTGGGGCTCTTGGGGTTGAACTGCTTCATGATGCGCCACCACAGCAGACGCGCGGCGCGCATCTTGGCGATCTCGAGGTAGAAGTTCATGCCCACTGCCCAGAAGAAGGACAGGCGGCCGGCGAAGGTGTCGACGTCCATGCCGCTGGCGATGCCGGTGCGTACGTACTCGAGGCCGTCGGCCAGGGTGAAGGCGAGCTCGATGGCCTGGTTGGCGCCCGCTTCCTGGATGTGGTAGCCCGAGATCGAGATGCTGTTGAACTTGGGCATGTTGGCCGACGTGTACTGGAAGATGTCGGCGATGATCTTCATCGACGGCGTCGGCGGGTAGATGTAGGTGTTGCGGACCATGAACTCCTTGAGGATGTCGTTCTGGATGGTCCCGGAGAGCTTGTCCTGCGACACGCCCTGCTCTTCGGCGGCGATGATGTAGCCGGCGAGAATGGGGAGCACGGCGCCGTTCATGGTCATGGAGACGGAGATCTTGTCGAGCGGAATGCCGTCGAACAGGATCTTCATGTCTTCGACCGAGTCGATGGCCACACCGGCCTTGCCGACGTCGCCGGTGACGCGCGGGTGGTCGGAATCGTAGCCGCGGTGGGTGGCGAGGTCGAAGGCGACCGACACGCCCTGGCCGCCGGCAGCGAGCGCCTTGCGGTAGAAGGCGTTGGAGGCTTCGGCGGTGGAGAAGCCCGCGTACTGGCGGATGGTCCACGGCTTGACGGCGTACATGGTGGGCTGCGGGCCGCGCAGGAAGGGTTCGAAGCCGGGCAGCGTGTCGGCGTGCTTGAGGTCGGCGGTGTCGGCCTTGGTGTACAGCGGCTTGACGACCAGCCCTTCGGGCGTGACCCAGTTGAGCTTGGTGACGTCGCCGCCCGGGGCGTGTTTGGCGGCGGCCTTGTTCCAGGCCTCGATGTCGGCCTGGTTGTAGGTGGGCTCGTTGGACTGGTTGCTTTGCGACATGGGAAACCTCTCTGCTTCGGCAGCTCGCGGAGCTGCTGGACGATATCGGATCAGACACAACCCGCGCCGCAACAAGTGCGGCACGTAGGCGACGAACCGGCCACCCGCAGCCCTGCTGCGGGTGGCCGTCGACGCTTCTGGCGCAACGCGGCCCCCCTTTTGTCACCAGGCTTTGGCCTGGCGCCTCCCTGCCGCGTCGCACACGGGAAGTTGACTTGTTCTACCAGCGGAATAATACTTTATCCATAATTATGAACGCAATGGCCTCTCTAGCCGACGCACGAACAGCTCGCGGCTGGTCTCGCAGGCGCGGCGCAAGCCGCGAGGGGTTGAAGGCGTTGAGGCCGGATAACCGCCGGAAAGGCTCGCGGCTGGCGCCGCTCCTACGGGGCGCGCGGCGCTTGGTGTTGCGGTAGGAGCGGCGCGAGCCGCGAGGTTTTGGGGGCGGCTGCGATGGGCGGGGTCGCCTTCAGACCCTCGCGGCTGGCGCCGCTCCTACAGCGGAACATGCGCCATGGCCTTTGTAGGAGCGGCGCCAGCCGCGAGGTTTTGAAGGCGACGGAGGGTCGGACCCGCTGCAATTCGCTCGCGGCCGGCGCTGGTCCTACGGCAAAATCCACTGCGGCGCTATTGCCCTGTGGGCGCGCCGGCCTTTGCATCTGAGAAGTCGGAGACCGCACAAAGCAACATGAACGCTTCGAGAATCGCGCCCATGGCGCTGTACCAGGAAGTCGCCGAGCGCCTTCGGCAGCGCATCTATTCGCACGAGCTGGCGCCGGGCACCTGGGTGGACGAGCAGGCGCTGGCCGAACACTACGGCATCTCGCGCACACCGCTGCGCGAGGCGCTGAAGGTGCTCGCCTCCGAAGGGCTGGTGACGCTCAAGCCGCGCCGCGGCTGTTACGTGACCGAGATCTCCGAGCGTGACCTGGACGAGGTGTTCAGCGTGATGTCGATGCTCGAGGGCGAGTGCGCACGGGCCTCGGCCATGCGCGCCACCGACGGCGACCTGACGCGCCTGCGCGCGATCCACGCCGACCTGGAGAAGGCGGCGGCGGCGGACGACATCGACGGCTTCTTCGAGGCCAACCAGAACTTCCACCGCAGCCTGCAGGAGATCGCCGACAACCGCTGGTTGCTGCACGTGATCGAAGACCTGCGCAAGGTGATCAAGCTGTCGCGCCACCATTCGCTGTTCTCGGACGGGCGGCTGGAGCAGTCGCTGGAAGAGCACCGCGACATCCTCGGCGCCCTCCTCGCCCGCGACGGCGAGCGCGCCGAGCAGCTCATGCGCCACCACATCCGCAGCGGCCGCGCCGCGCTGGCCCGCATCGCCGTGGCCAAGGCCGACGACGCTCCGCTTGCCGCGCCGGAGACCGAGGCGCAGGCAGAGGCCTGAGCGGCCGTCGGGTTCAGCCTGCGGCCAGGGCGACCGCCGCCGCAAGGTAGAGCTTGATGGCCGACGCGGCCGCAAACAGCCCGATTGCCCAGATGAGCATGCGCTGGTCGCGGCGCGACCATTCGGGGATCTTTGCGCGCTCGAGCTGCGGCTTGAGCTCGCGGGCGATGCTGCGCGTCAGCTTGGTACGCGGCGCTGCAAGCTGGTCCTGCGCGGTCTTGATGGCGCGAAGGTGCCGGTTGAGCGCGATGACCGGGGCGATGAGCAGTAGCCCGCTGAGGACGCTGAGAAGCTCGGCGATGGCGCCGGCAAGCGCGACCGTCATTTCTTGAGCGTTGCCGGCCTTGCACTGCTGCGCGCCAGCGTCGCCCGGCGCCGGCGCTTGGCGAAGGCTGCGCGCCACTCTCGATCGAGCGCTGCCTTGAAGACGGCGTCTTCGAGTACGCCTGCGAGGGCGTTCCTGAGCGCGCCCGGGGCAAGGTCCTGCGGCGCGTCGTCCGGCACTTCCTCGATCCAGGGCGGAAGGCCTGTGCGGGCACCCGCGCTCGCATCCAGCCGCTGCCCCTGCGGAGCCAGTTCGACCCAGGGCGGGGCTTCGCCCCCCTGCGCTACCTGACCCGACGCCTGCTCGATCGGCACGATGCTGAACTCCAGGCGATGCCCCAGTTCGGCGAGGATGCGCTCCATCGTGAGCACGCTGATGCCACGCTTGCCCCAGACGCCGTTCTCGATTCTGCTGAGGTCGGCCTGGTCGATGCCGGTGCGCTCGGACAGCGCTTTTTGCGTCATGCCATGCGCTTCGCGCAAGGTCCGCAGGGCGCGACCGAACGCGAGGTAGCGCTGCGCAGCCTGGTAGCCGGCGTGAAACTCGGGGGCATCGCCGGCGGCCTCGGCAAGCGCCGCGGTGAGGTCATTCGCGCCGCCCTTGCGTGCGGCGGCAACGCGGAAGGTTCGGCCGCCGGTGCGCGTTACCGAATACCTCGTGTCACTCTCGCTCATTCTTCACCCTTCATAGATCCACGCTGCGCGCCCGCGCCAGCCTGAGTGCAGCGTCCACGGCACGGGTCTTGTCGCCATGACCCGCGGCTCCAGGCAAGCCAAAACCCGTCATGGCCATGAACACGGGGCGGCCGAAGTCTGCCTGGCACAGCGCTGCCACCAGCCCGCACGCGTCGCTACCCCAGAAAACCCGGTAAAAAACGGTGACGGCTCCGGCCCGGTGCTGTTCGTCGAAGACGCTTTCGATGCCGTAGCTCGCGCCGAGGTAGGGGGCGTTCGGAAACTGCACACCGTCGCAGAGGCTGTCGAACACGGCCGCAAACTGCGACAGCGCGAGCAGGTGGGGGCCGGGACCCAGCCGTGCGATGGCAAGCGCCTCTCTCCTGGCTCGCGGGTGGTGCAGGTCCGTACTGGCGAGCTTCACACGCCCTGCCCCATTATGGTCTTTTTCCCATGAATGACAAGGGCGCCTCGACTCATGGCTCGCTCGTCTCGCTGCGTGTGACCAGCACCTGATCGATGCGGTAGTTGTCGATGTCGACGACCTCGAACTTGTAACCGGCATAGACCACGAAGTCGGTGCACTTGGGGACCTTGCGCAGGCGGTACATGAGGAAGCCGGCGACCGTTTCGTAGTTCTGGAAGCCCTCGAAGACTTCGATGTCGAGCGCCTGCATGACGTCTTCGATCGGGGTGACGCCGTCGATGAGCCAGGAGTTGTCATCGCGGCGGACGATGAGCTCTTCCTGGAAGGCGCTGACGAGGTCGCCCATGACCGTGTTCATGACGTCCTGCAAGGACAGCAGCCCCACGACCAGGGCGTATTCGTTGAGTACGAGCGCGAAGTCCTCCTTGGCGTCGCGAAAGCGCTCGAGGGCTTCGAACAGGCTGAGCGTGTCGGGCAGCATGAGGACCTTGCGCACGATGGGCTGGGTGCGCAGCGAGAGGTCCTGGCCATTGACGATGCGCGGCAGGATGTCCTTGGCGTCGACATAGCCGATGACGCTGTCGATGCCGTCCTCGCACACCGGGAACTTGCCGTGCGGGTGCGCGGAGATCTTGCGCCGGATGCTCTCTTCGGATTCGCTGAGGGTGAGAAAGACGATGCTCTCGCGCGAGGTCATGGCCGAGGGCACGATGCGCGAGTCGAGCTCGAAGACGTTGCTGATGAGGTGCTGCTCCTGGCGCAGCAGCGCGCCGGCCTGGGCGCCGGCATCGGCCATGGCGACGATGTCGTCGGCGGTAATGTCTTCGGTGCGCTTGCTCGGCACCTTGAACCAGCGGAACAGGATGTTGGCGAGCCCGTTGAACACCCACACCAGGGGCGCAAAAACCCAGATGCAGGCCTGCATGGGCCGCACCAGGCCGACCGCGATGCGCTCGGGCTCGACCATGGCCAGGCGCTTGGGCATGAGGTCGGCGAACAGCACGAACAACGAGGTGACGAAGACGAAGGACACCACGAAGCTGAGGGTGTGAAGCCGCGGCCCGTCGTACACCAGGCCGATGGCAGCGGCGACATGGGGCGACAGGGCCTGCTCGCCGACGATACCGCCGAGGATGGCGACGGCATTGAGGCCGATCTGCACGACGGTGAAGAAGTTGCCTGGGTTGTCCTGCAGCGCGAGTACGCGCTGGGCATTGACGTGGCCACCTTCGGCCATGAGGCGGAGCTTGATCTTGCGCGAAGCGGCGAGCGAGATCTCGGACATCGAGAAGAAAGCACTCGCGATGATGAGCAAAAAGATGATGAACAGATCGTTGGACAGCACGACGACTCCTTTGGGAGATGACTCTCGGTCAAGAGGCCCCGCCGGAAGGCAAAACCAGGTTGGGTAGGTCCTGAAGTCTATCACCAGCAGCCCACGCCCCCCTGTAGGAGCGGCGCAAGCCGCGAGGGGTTGAAGGCGATGGGCGTTGGGTGGGTGCGATGAAAAGCTCGCGGCTGGCGCCGCTCCCACAGGAGAGCGCCGCAGCGTGTGTTCCCACCGTAGGAGCGGCGCCAGCCGCGAGGGGTTGAAGGCGATGGGCGTTGGGTGAGTGCGATGAAAGGCTCGCGGCTGGCGCCGCTCCTACGGCGGAACCAACCGCGGCGCGTGTAACCCCGGTAGGAGCGGCGCGAGCCGCGAGGGGTTGAAGGCGATGGGCGTTGGGGGGGTGCGATGAAAAGGCTCGCGGCTGGCGCCGCTCCCACAGGAGAGCGCCGCAGCGTGTGTTCCCACCGTAGGAGCGGCGCGAGCCGCGAGGGGTTGGGGCGATGGGCGTTGGGTGGGCCCCAAAAAGCTCGCGGCTGGCGCCGCTCCTACGGGAGCGGGGCCAGCCGCGAGGGCTTGGAGCGCGTGCGGCTTAGTGCGCGGCGGCCGTGGCAGCGCCGACGCCGGTCTGGGCGCGCACGTACTGGTCTTCGAAGGCTTCCTTCTCGTCCTTGGCTTCCTGGCTCTTGTCGAGCGTGGAGAACAGCCAGGTCATGAAGAAGGCGATGGGCATCGAGAACAGGGCGGGCTGGGTGTAGGGGAAGATGGCCGACTCGAAGTGCAGCACGTCGACCCACACCGACTTGGACAGCAGCACGAACAGCACCGCGCTGATGAGGCCGGAGTAGCCACCCATGAGGGCGCCGCGCGTGGTGAGGCCCTTCCAGTACATCGACAGGATGAGCACCGGGAAGTTGGCCGATGCGGCAACGCCGAAGGCGAGCGCGACCATGAACGCGATGTTCATCTTCTCGAAGGCCATGCCGAGCAGGATGGCGACGATGCCCAGGCCGATGGTGGCGTACTTGGACACCTTGAGCTCGGTGGCTTCGTTGGCCTTGCCCTTCATGATGACGCGCGAGTAGATGTCGTGCGAGATCGCCGACGCGCCAGCCAGCGCCAGGCCGGCCACCACCGCGAGGATGGTTGCGAAGGCCACTGCCGACAGGAAGCCGAGCAGCAGGTTGCCGCCGACGGCCTGGGCCAGGTGCATGGCGATCATGTTGCCGCCGCCGACGACCTTGCCGCCGATCTCACCGCCCTCGAAGAACTCGGGGTTGGTGCCGACGATGAGGATGGCGCACAGGCCCATGATGGCGATGACGTTGAAGAAGTAGGCGACGATGCCCGAGGCGTAGAGCACGGACTTGCGCGCTTCCTTGGCGTCGGTGACGGTGAAGAAGCGCATCAGGATGTGCGGCAGGCCGGCGGTACCGAACATCAGGCCCAGGCCGAGCGAGATGGCGGTGATGGGGTCGGCGAGCAGGCTGCCCGGGGACAGCAGCTTGGCGCCCAGCTTGTGCACTTCCATCGCACGGGTGGTGAGCTCGTCGAAGCTGAAGCCGAACTGGCTGAAGGCGAGCACGCCGACGGTGGTGCCGCCGATGAGCAGCATGACGGCCTTGATGATCTGCACCCAGGTGGTGGCGACCATGCCGCCGAAGGTGACGTAGATCATCATGAGCGCGCCGACGACGACGAGCGCGATGTTGTAGTCGAGGCCGAACAGCAGCTTGATGAGCTGGCCGGCGCCGACCATCTGCGCGACGAGGTAGAAGCACACCACGGTGAGCGAGCTGACCGCGGCCATGGTGCGCACCTTGCCCTGGTTGAGGCGGTAGGCGGTGATGTCGGCGAAGGTGAACTTGCCGAGGTTGCGCAGGCGTTCGGCCATCAGGAACAGGATGATGGGCCAGCCGACGAAAAAGGACAGCATGTAGATGTAGGCGTCGACGCCCTGCATGTACATCATGGCGGTGAGGCCGAGCAGCGTGGCCGCGGACATGTAGTCACCAGCGATCGCCAGGCCGTTCTGGAAGCCGGTGATGCCGCCGCCCGCGGTGTAGAAGTCGGCAGTCGACTTGGTGCGGCTGGCCGCCCAGTAGGTGATGCCCAGGGTGAGCATCACGAACACGAAGAACATGCCGATGGCGTGGAAATTGAGGGCCTGCTTCTCCATCTGGCCCATGTCGCCCTTGGCGAGCGCGAGCGCAGGGAGGGCGAGGACGAGGAGACCGGCGCCGAGGCGCGACAGGAAGGTGGCGTTCATCATTTCTCGTCCTTCCATGCTGCTTTTACGATTTCTTTGTTGATGTCGTCGAATTCGCCGTTGGCGCGACGGACATACACCCAGGTGAGCACCCAGAAGAAGACGAACTGGAACAGGCCGGCAACGATGCCGAAGGTGATGTTGCTGCCCTCGGAGAGGCGCATGCCGATGAGCCCGGGCGCGAACGCGACGAGCAGGACGAAGCCATAGAACATGGCCAGAACGATGACCGCGAGGATGCCCGCAAAACGGGTCCGCTTGGCTACCAGCTCCTTGAAGCGTGGGTTGCGCCGAATATGCGCATACATTGAGACAGACACTTCTCCCTCCTCATGGATAAGCAACGTAGAACTGCATTGCCCTCCACCCTCCTTTTTGCCGAGCGCTCCGTCTGACGCGGGGTTATCAGCAGCGGCGGATGATATATCATCCATAAGATCCCATACTACCCCGTATGGAAAATTTTGATCGACGATAGTCAGGCTTGCCGATGAACCCAGGAATCGATTGTGAAATCAGCGCAGGCGTCGCCACCGTGACGCTGTGCAACCCGTCCAAGCTCAATGCGGTGAATGCCGCAATGTGGCGCGGTCTTTCCGCCGCAATGGCGCGCGTTGCGGCCGACGATGGCGTGCGTTGCGTGATTGTGCGTGGCGCGGGCGAGAAGGCCTTCGCCGCTGGCGGCGACATCGAGGAGTTCGTGACCGTGCGTGCGACGGTGGATGACGCGATGCACTACCACGAGGATCTGGTGGCGAGCGCGCTCAACGCGCTGCGCGACTGTGCGGTGCCGACGGTGGCGGCGATCCGCGGTGCGTGCGTGGGCGGCGGGCTGGAGATTGCCGGCTGCTGCGACATCCGTATCGCTGGCGAGTCGTCACGCTTTGGTGCGCCGATCAACCGCCTGGGGTTCTCGATGTACCCGGGGGAGATGGCCGGGCTGCTGGCGCTGGTGGGGCCGGCGGTGGTGCTGGAGATCCTGCTCGAGGGCCGTATCCTGGATGCACGCGAGGCCTTGCAGAAGGGCCTGCTGAGCCGGGTGGTGGATGACGAGCGCGTGTTCGAGGAGGCGGCGCTGAGCGCTGAGCGTATCTGCGCAGGGGCACCGCTGGTGGCGCGCTGGCACAAGCAGTGGGTGCGCCGGCTGATGACTGGCGCGCCGCTGGATGAGGCCGAGCGGCGCGCTGCGTTCGACTTTCTGGCGACCGAGGATTACCGCGAAGGCCTGGATGCTTTCCTGAACAAGCGCGCGCCGGTGTTCAAAGGGCGCTGAGGGAGCACTCGAGGCGCCCCCCCGCGCCGAGTGGGATCAGGGCCTGCGGGCGCCGGCCTCGCGCAGGGCCTCGGCAAACAGCGCGTCCTTGTCGACCTGCAGCATGGACGGGGCGTCCGGCGGGCAGAGCTCGGCGGGGTCGATGCCGTCGCGGTCCTGACCAAGTTCGGCAGCCGAGGGCAAGCCTTCGCGGGCAACTTGCAGCCTGGGCAGCAACTGCCCCATGCCGGCGAGGGTGCGCGCCTGGGCGGTGAGGAGGTCGAAGCGGGCGCCGGTGTAGGCGCGGCGAGCCTGGAAGTACTCGTTCTCGGTATCGAGCAGGTCGAGCAGCGTGCGCTGGCCGATGTCGAACTGCTGGCGATAGGCTTCGCGCGCCTTGGCAATGGCCAGCTGGTGCTGGTCGAGGTAGCCGAGCTGCTCGCGCAGGCGGGCGCTGTCGTTGTAGGCGATGGACAGGGTCTGGCGCAGGTCGCGGCAGGCCTTTTCGCGCAGGTCGCGGGACTGGTTGAGCGTTTCTGCCGCCTGGCGGATGCGGGCCTGGTCGGCGCCACCGCGGAACAGGTTGTAGTTGAGCACGACTTCGACCACGCCTTCGCGCGTGCTACCGCTGACGCCGTCGAGGTTGTTGTCGAGCGACTGGCGGGCGCGCAAGTCGATACGCGGCTGGTTGGCGCTGCGGCGAGCCTGGACTTCTGCCTGGCCGGCGCGCACGTTCTCGACCGCGGCGTTGATGGCGGGGCTGGAGACGAGCGCGGCACGCACGGCGTCGGAGGCGGTGGCAGGCAGGCCTTCGCTGCCGGCGAGGGTGTCGGGAAGCGCGGTGAGGCGCTCGGCAGGCTCTTCGCCGACCAGGCGCAGGTAGCGCGCGCTGACGTCGTGCAGGTTGCTGACCTCGGTGAGGAGGTTGGATTCGGCAAGCGCGAGGCGGCCGCTGGCCTGCTCGAGATCTACGCGGCGGCCCACGCCGGCGGCGGCGCGCTCGGCGATCTGGTCGTACACGCGGCGGTGCTCGACGTAGTTGTCCTTGGCCAGCTGCACGAGTTCGCGGTAGCGGAGCACGTCGGCGTAGGTGCGCACCGTGTCGAGCGCGGCAGTTTCGGCCGCATCGACAACTTCGTAGTAGCGGGCGAGACGAGCGTAGCCAAGGCGGGACACTTCACTGCGGGTGAGAAAGCCGTCGTACAGCATCTGGTTGAGCGACAGGGTGGCGCCGCGGCGGGTGTAGCTGTCAACGGGTTCGCGGGGACGGTCGACACGTTCGCGGCCAATGCCGGCGTTGAGGTCGACCTGCGGCAGGTAGCCGCCGCGCGCAACGTCCTGCTCGGCGCCGGCGGCGCGGAAAGCGTGCCAGCGTGCCTGCACGTCGGGGTTGGTGGCGACGACCTTGAGCACGGCGTCGCGCAGCGCGTCGGGGACTGGGGCGGAAGCTGCCTGTGCAGTGCCATGCACCGCAAGGAGTGCGATCATGCCGAGCGTGCGGCGAAGAGCTTTATTGTTCATTTATTAGAACCTTGGTTTCGAACGGAGAGCGATTCGGAGTACGTGCGCATTAGACCCAATCCGGGTCGTGCGTTGTGGGTAGATCGACGGCAATCGGTGACGCAATGCACAAGCCATGCGCATTTACCGGCTCCGGCGTGTCCTGGGTCACGTCGTGGCGCGGCCAGCGCTGTGCCGCATCACGGCCGATCCCGCATAATCGTGAGCACCCGGCCAGCATTATGTCATGCCCCTGACCCTCGTCGCCCTTTCCAGGACGGTTTGTTACCTGCTCGCCATACTGGCGCTGGCGGGCGGCTTGTCGCGCGTGCTGGCCGAGGCCGACTTCGAGCACATGGAGCGCATCGCCCTCGCCCGCCACGGCGACGCAGTGGCCGAGCAGGTGCGCGACTGGCGTGCGATGCTGGGCGAGGCGGCGGCGCTGGAGACGGCGGACCAGTTGGCGCGCGTGAATGGGTTCTTCAACCGCCGGGTGCGCTTCGAGGATGACATCGTGGTTTGGCGGCAAGCGGACTACTGGGCGACGCCGCTTGAGATGCTTGCGCGCGGCGCAGGCGATTGCGAGGATTTTGCAATCGCCAAGTACGCCAGCCTGATTGCGCTGGGCATGCCGGCCGAACGGCTGCGCCTGATCTATGTGCGAGCCCGCATCGGCGGGCCGCAAAGCACGGTGTCGCAGGCCCATATGGTGGTGGGCTATTTCGAATCGGCCGACGCCGAGCCGCTGATCCTGGACAACCTGGTGGGCGAGATTCGCCCGGCCAGCCGCCGCCCCGACCTGTTTCCGATTTTCAGCTTCACCAGCGAAGGCCTGTGGGTACAGGGCGCGAGCACCTCGTCCGCAGACCCGACGGCGCGCCTGTCGCGCTGGCGCAGCGTGCTGGAGCGCATGGCGAGCGAAGGGCTCGAACTGAGAAAATGAAGATCTCTGCAAGGATGCACCCATCATGTCCCTGATCAAGAAGCTGTGGATCGCAACCGTCTGCCTGACCGTGCTCGCCCTGGGAGGAAGCCTGGTCGTGGGCACCCTGTCGGCGCGGGCTTACCTGGTGCAGGCGATGACGGTGAAGAACATCGACAACGCAGGGGCGCTGGCGCTGGTGCTGTCGCATCTGCCGAAGGACCCGGTGAGCATCGAGCTGCAGATGTCGGCGCGCATGGACACCGGCCACTACCGGTTGATCCGGCTTACCGCGCCCAATGGAGAGACGATCGCCGAGCTGAGCGACGCGGGCGAGGCGGGGACTGTGCCGGCCTGGTTCCGGGCGCTGGTGCCGATGCAGGCGGGTGCGGGGGTGGCGCAGGTGCAGGATGGCTGGCACCAGTTCGGTACGCTGCAGGTGCTGAGCCATGACCGCTATGCCTATGAGTCGCTGTGGCAATCGACGCTGGACCTGTTGCTGTGGTTTGCGCTTGGTGGCCTGGCCTGTGGCGCGCTGGGTACGGCTCTGCTCAAGCGCATCCTGCGCCCGCTCGACGATGTGGTCGCGCAGGCGAGCGCGATTGGCGAGCGCCGCTTCGTCACCACCGCCGAACCGGGGACGCTGGAGTTCCGCCGCGTGGTGGGGGCGATGAACGCCTTGTCAGGCAGGGTGCGGCAAATGCTGAGTGAGGAGGCCGAGCGCCTGGAGGCGCTGCGTTTCCAGAGCCAGCATGACGCACTGACCTGCCTGATGACCCGTGCCCAGTTCCTGCGCCAGGTGGAGAGTGCCCTGGAGCGTGAGGATGCGCGTGCCGGCGGCACGCTGGCGATCGCGCGCATTGCCGACATGGCTGCGCTGAACCGCCGCCTGGGACGACCGGCGGTCGATGCCCTGCTGCGCACGCTCGGCCATCACCTGCTGCACCTGGCGTCGTCGCAGCCGGGCTGGGAGGCAGGACGACTGAACGGTACCGATTTTGCGCTGCTGGCCTGCGGCGAGGAGGATGCCGCCGCAGTCGCTCAGCGCATGCAGGTGGAGATCGACCGCGCGATCGCCCACGCTGGCGAAGGCGAGCCCTTGGAGGTGGCCTTTGCGCTGGGGGCATGCGCGTTTGCACCAGGCACGGCGCTGAAGGCGCTGCTCGCCCATACCGACGGGGCGCTGGCGGGGGCCGAGCAGGACGGCGCGCGCATGATCCGCATCGCCGACCCCGGCCGGCCGCCCCTGCCGCATACCGACCTGCATGGTTGGCGCTGTGCGATCGAGGATGCCGTGCTGAAGTCGCGGATGATGCTGGCACGCTTCCCGGTGCTGTCGACAGGCGGCGCCGTGTTGCACCAGGAGGCGCCGGTGCGCCTGGAGATGGGTGGCGAGTGGCAGAGCGCGGGCTATTTCATGCCGTGGGCGGCGCGCCTCGGGCTGGTGAGCCGGATCGACGCCGAGGTTGTGCGACGTGCGTTGCTGGACGTGGAACAGGAACCGTCGGCGCTGGGCATCAACATATCGGCCGAGTCGCTGTGCGATGCAGCCTTCCGTAACCATCTGCAGACGCTGCTCGACAGCCGACCCGAGGCTGCACGCAAGCTGTGGGTCGAGGTACCGGAGTACGGCGTGGTGCAGCACCCTGCGGAGTTCCGCGAGCTGTGCCAGATGCTCAAGCCGCTTGGCTGCCGGATCGGTATCGAGCATTGCGGCCGTGAGCTCAAGCGCATCGGTGACTTGCACGACCTGGGCCTGGACTACATCAAGGTGGATGCGTCCATGGTGCGCAGCATCGACACCGAGCCCGGCAACCAGAACGTACTGCGCAGCCTGTGCATGCTGGCGCACAGCATCGGCGTGCAGGTCATTGCCGAGGGCGTGAGCACGGCACAGGAGCAAGCGGCGCTGACACGCCTGGGGGTGGACGGGGTGACCGGACCAGGCGTGCAGGCGCAAGCATGAGCGCCCGGGCCTGCGGACAGCGGGCCAGGGCGCGGCGGACGCGGTAGGTCAGAGCACCACCTGTCCGTCAGCGTCGTCGAGCAGGTGCAGGCTGCGCATCGAGACCCGTGCGCTGCGCCGTGCGCTGAGCTTCTCCTGGGCCGCGGGCGGCAGGTCGGTAAAGCGGATCACCGCGCGTTCGACGAGCAGGTCGATGAGATCCTCGAGCACGCGGACCATGTGCAGATCCGTCTCGGCGAGCCCGGGGGTGGCGCTGAGCTTGTGCAGGAAGACCCGCAGCTGTGGGTCTTCGGCGTCGACGAGGTGACGGTGGATCGCGTCTTCGGTGGCGCTGACGGCGACAATGTCTCCAGCGGCGTTGCGTTCTACGTAAGGCATGCCTGAGCCTCTTGCGGTGGCCTGCCGGGTTGCCCCGGCAGGCCATTGGGACATGGTCAGTCGGTGATCAACCGGCCGCTGCTGAGCAGGTTCTGGATGATCTGATTGTCGTCGGCCAGGCCGCCCAGCAGGTCGACACCTTCGAGGCGGATGATCTGGTCCGGCCCCGTCATTGCCGCCCCCTGGGTCTTGACCGCGATGACGGTCGTCCCGGCGGCGGAGCCCGCGCCCGGCTCGAAGCTGAAGTCGAGGTAGTCGGCGAGGTTGCCGGCGTCGATGCCCTGGTGGGATTCGCCGATCAGCAGGTCGCGCAGGTCGAGCACGTCGCCCTGGCTCACGCTGAAGTCCTTGACCACGTCGACCGCGGGCGCGCTGGTGCTGCCCTGGTCGCCGAACTGCCACTTGAACACGTCGGCTCCGGCACCACCATACAGGGTATCGTTACCCGCACCGCCGACGAGGACGTCGTTGCCGGCATCGCCGTACAGGGTGTCGTTGCCCTGCCCGCCATACAGCCAGTCGTTACCCGTCCCGCCACGCAGGGTGTCATTGTCGGCACCGCCGAAGATGAGGTCGTCGCCGGCACCGCCGTTGATGGTGTCGTCGCCCGCATAGCCGCGGATGAGATCGTCGCCGCCGGTGCCGTTGAGCGTCTGGCCCGCACCGGTGCTGTTGGTGACGGTGGAGTCGGTCTGGTTGAAGGTGATGTTGACGGTCTGCTGGCTGACCGCGGTGTCGTCATTCGCGGTCTCACGTGCGATCGCAGTGACGGTGAGCGCCATCGAGCCGGAGAAGCCTGCAGGCGGCATCAGCAGCAGGTTGCCGAGCTCGGCCGCGGTGAAGGTCCAGGTGCCGTCGCCGTTGTCGGTACCCGAGGTGAAGCGGGCGCCGGCAGGAACGCCGGAGACGACGACGGTGAGCACCTCGGACCCGCTCTTGTCAGCCAGTTCGGCAAACACGGGCAGGCGCACGGGCGCACCGTAGGCCGCAGCATCGCCCGGCGCGCCAAAGCGCGGCGCAGACAGCTGCAGCGACGAGTCCTTGAGGCGGTCGCCACCGTTGAGCACCAGCCACTGGAAGCTGTACTGGCCATCGGCGCTGGCGGTGAAGGTGAAGCTGTCGCTGACGCTGCTTTGCGGGAACTTGACCTCGGAGGCGTTGACCAGGATCGACTGCTTGGCGCCGGAGGGATCGGTCACGATGAGCACGACCAGGTCGTTGAAGCCATTCGCAACCTCGGACGCGAGGTTCTCGCCGTTGGTGAAGATGTAGTTCCAGCTCACCGTGGAGCCGGCCGTCATTGCGTGATGCGATTCGGTGACCTTGCCGTCGAGCACGGTGACGTTGCCGTTGTGGGTGACGTTTTCGCCCACAGGGTTGAAACGGTTGCTCAGGTAGCCGCTGGGCAGGCCAAGCTCGCGCTCGAGATCCGCCCTCAAGACACCATTGCCGGAGTTGTTGTCGCCCGGCGTGACCACCGTGTCGCTACCACCCGTAGAGATGACGGTGCTGCCGGGAGTGAGGATGAAGATGTCGTTGATGGGCGCGAGGTTGGGCGTGTCGGCGATGGCCTTCACCCCGTTGTCGCTATCCACAGCCGTGTTGCCGGCAAGGTCGGTAACCGTGGCGGTGACCGTGAGCGGACCATCGGTGAGCGCGCTGAGGTTGGCCGTGGTGCCGTAGCTGCCGTCGGCATTGACCGTGGTCGTGACCGTCACATCCGGCGTGGCGGGGGCGTTGTCGCTGATGACGAGCGTAACCGTCTGGCCGGGCTCCACACTGGTGGTGGTGCCGGTGATCGGCACCGCGGTGACATTGGCACTACCGACGTTATTAAGACTGACGGTAATCGCCGCGCTGGTATCGATCAGCGTGCTGTCGCTATCGCCGCTACCGGCGTTGCCGGCCACGTCGGTATAGCTACCGGCGGGGACTTCGACGGTCACCGTGCCTTCAAAGCCGGCGGCCGGGGTCAGGTCGGCGGTCCAGCGGGTCGGGTCGGTCGGGTCCTGGACGAGGTTGCTGATACTGCCGTTGGTCACAACGACGTCGCTCGCCTCGAAGCCCACCGGGGCTTCGCTGAAGACGAAACTGACGGTGCCGTCCGGGTTGATCGTGACATTGACGCTCGGCGCGAGCGTGTCGACTGCCGTGCTGTCGCTATCGCCGCTACCGGCATTGCCGGCGACGTCGGTGTAGCTGCCGGCGGGGACTTCGACGGTCACCGTGCCTTCAAAGCCGGCCGCCGGCGTGAGGTCGGCGGTCCAGCGCGTCGGGTCGGTCGGATCCTGCACCAGGTTCGAAATCGAACCGTTGGTGACGACGATGTCGCTCGCCTCGAAGCCCACCGGGGCTTCGCTGAAGACGAAGCTGACGGTGCCATCTGGGTTGATCGTGACATTGACGCTCGGCGCGAGCGTGTCGACCGCGGTGCTGTCGCTATCGCCGCTACCGGCGTTGCCGGCCACGTCGGTGTAACTGCCAGCCGGGACTTCGACAGTCACCGTGCCTTCAAAGCCGGCGGCCGGCGTGAGGTCGGCGGTCCAGCGCGTCGGGTCGGTCGGATCTTGCACCAGGTTCGAAATCGAACCGTTGGTGACGACCACGTCTGCAGCCTCGAAGCCCACCGGGGCTTCGCTGAACACGAAGCTGACCGTGCCGTCCGGGTTGATCGTGACATTGACGCTCGGGGCGAGCGTGTCGACCGCCGTGCTGTCGCTATCGCCACTGCCAGCATTGCCGGCCACGTCGGTGTAGCTACCGGCCGGGACTTCGACCGTGACATTGCCCTCGAAACCAGCGGCCGGCGTGAGGTCGGCCGTCCAGCGCGTCGGGTCGGTCGGATCTTGCACCAGGTTCGAGATCGAACCGTTGGTGACGACAACATCGGCAGCCTCGAAGCCCACCGGGGCTTCGCTGAACACGAAGCTGACCGTGCCATCCGGGTTGATCGTGACATTGACGCTCGGGGCCAAGGTATCGACCGCGGTGCTGTCGCTATCGCCACTGCCAGCATTGCCGGCCACGTCGGTGTAGCTGCCGGCGGGGACTTCAACGGTCACGGTGCCTTCAAAGCCCGCGGCCGGGGTCAGATCGGCGGTCCAGCGCGTCGGGTCGGTCGGATCTTGCACCAGGTTCGAAATCGAACCGTTGGTGACAACAACGTCGCTCGCCTCGAAGCCCACCGGGGCTTCGCTGAACACGAAGCTGACCGTGCCGTCCGGGTTGATCGTGACATTGACGCTCGGGGCGAGCGTGTCGACCGCCGTGCTGTCGCTATCGCCACTGCCAGCATTGCCGGCCACGTCGGTGTAGCTACCGGCCGGGACTTCGACCGTGACATTGCCCTCGAAACCAGCGGCCGGCGTGAGGTCGGCCGTCCAGCGCGTCGGGTCGGTCGGATCTTGCACCAGGTTCGAGATCGAACCATTGGTCACAACGACGTCGCTCGCCTCGAAGCCCACCGGGGCTTCGCTGAAGACGAAACTGACGGTGCCGTCCGGGTTGATCGTGACATTGACGCTCGGCGCGAGCGTGTCGACTGCCGTACTGTCGCTATCGCCACTGCCGGCATTGCCGGCCACGTCGGTGTAACTGCCCGCAGGGACTTCGACAGTCACCGTGCCTTCAAAGCCTGCGGCCGGGGTCAGATCGGCGGTCCAGCGGGTCGGGTCGGTCGGATCTTGCACCAGGTTCGAGATCGAACCGTTGGTGACGACCACATCTGCAGCCTCGAAGCCCACCGGCGCCTCGCTGAACACGAAGCTGACCGTGCCGTCCGGGTTGATCGTGACATTGACGCTCGGCGCGAGCGTGTCGACTGCCGTACTGTCGCTATCGCCGCTACCGGCGTTGCCGGCCACGTCGGTGTAACTGCCGGCGGGGACTTCGACGGTCACCGTGCCTTCAAAGCCCGCGGCCGGGGTCAGATCAGCCGTCCAGCGCGTCGGATCGGTCGGATCCTGCACCAGGTTCGAAATCGAACCGTTGGTGACAACAACGTCGCTCGCCTCGAAGCCCACCGGGGCTTCGCTGAACACGAAGCTGACCGTGCCGTCCGGGTTGATCGTGACATTGACGCTCGGGGCGAGCGTGTCGACCGCGGTGCTGTCGCTATCGCCGCTACCGGCGTTGCCGGCCACGTCGGTATAGCTGCCGGCGGGGACTTCAACGGTCACGGTGCCTTCAAAGCCGGCAGCCGGGGTCAGATCGGCGGTCCAGCGCGTCGGGTCGGTCGGATCTTGCACCAGGTTCGAGATCGAACCATTGGTCACAACGACGTCGCTCGCCTCGAAGCCCACCGGCGGCTCGCTGAAGACGAAGCTGACGGTGCCGTCCGGGTTGATCGTGACATTGACGCTCGGGGCCAAGGTATCCACCGCGGTGCTGTCGCTATCGCCACTGCCAGCATTGCCGGCCACATCGGTATAGCTGCCGGCGGGGACTTCAACCGTAACGTTGCCCTCGAAACCAGCGGCCGGCGTGAGGTCGGCCGTCCAGCGCGTCGGGTCGGTCGGATCCTGGACGAGGTTGCTGATGCTGCCATTGGTCACAACGACGTCTGCAGCCTCGAAGCCCACGGGGGCTTCGCTGAAGACGAAGTTCACCGTGCCGTCCGGGTTGATCGTGACATTGACGCTCGGCGCGAGCGTGTCGACTGCCGTGCTGTCGCTATCGCCGCTACCGGCATTGCCGGCCACGTCGGTATAGCTGCCAGCCGGGACTTCGACCGTGACGTTGCCTTCAAAGCCGGCGGCCGGGGTCAGGTCGGCCGTCCAGCGGGTCGGGTCGGTCGGATCCTGGACGAGGTTGCTGATGCTGCCGTTCGTCACGACAACGTCTGCAGCCTCGAAGCCCACCGGGGCTTCGCTGAACACGAAGCTCACCGTGCCATCCGGGTTGATCGTGACATTGACGCTCGGAGCCAAGGTATCCACCGCGGTGCTGTCGCTATCGCCACTGCCGGCGTTGCCGGCGACGTCGGTGTAGCTGCCGGCGGGGACTTCGACGGTCACCGTGCCTTCAAAGCCCGCGGCCGGGGTCAGATCGGCGGTCCAGCGCGTCGGGTCGGTCGGATCCTGCACCAGGTTCGAAATCGAACCGTTGGTCACAACAACGTCGCTCGCCTCGAAGCCCACCGGGGCTTCGCTGAACACGAAGCTCACCGTGCCGTCCGGGTTGATCGTGACATTGACGCTCGGCGCGAGCGTGTCGACCGCGGTGCTGTCGCTATCGCCACTGCCAGCATTGCCGGCGACGTCGGTGTAGCTACCGGCGGGGACTTCGACCGTGACATTGCCCTCGAAACCCGCGGCCGGGGTCAGATCGGCCGTCCAGCGCGTCGGGTCGGTCGGATCCTGCACCAGGTTCGAAATCGAACCGTTGGTCACAACAACGTCTGCAGCCTCGAAGCCCACCGGGGCTTCGCTGAACACGAAGCTGACGGTACCGTCCGGGTTGATCGTGACATTGACGCTCGGCGCGAGCGTGTCGACTGCCGTGCTGTCGCTATCGCCACTGCCGGCATTGCCGGCGACGTCGGTATAGCTGCCAGCCGGGACTTCGACCGTGACGTTGCCTTCAAAGCCGGCGGCCGGGGTCAGGTCGGCCGTCCAGCGCGTCGGGTCGGTCGGATCCTGCACCAGGTTGCTGATGCTGCCGTTCGTCACGACAACGTCTGCAGCCTCGAAGCCCACCGGGGCTTCGCTGAACACGAAGCTCACCGTGCCGTCCGGGTTGATCGTGACATTGACGCTCGGCGCGAGCGTGTCGACTGCCGTGCTGTCGCTATCGCCGCTACCGGCATTGCCGGCGACGTCGGTGTAACTGCCGGCGGGGACTTCGACGGTGACGTTGCCCTCGAAACCCGCGGCCGGGGTCAGATCGGCCGTCCAGCGCGTCGGGTCGGTCGGGTCCTGGACGAGGTTGCTGATGCTGCCGTTGGTCACAACGACGTCTGCAGCCTCGAAGCCCACCGGGGCTTCGCTGAACACGAAGCTGACGGTGCCGTTGGGGTTGATGGTGACGTTGACGCTCGGTGCGAGCGTGTCGACCGCGGTGCTGTCGCTATCGCCACTGCCGGCATTGCCAGCCACGTCGGTGTAGCTGCCGGCGGGGACTTCGACGGTCACCGTGCCTTCAAAGCCCGCGGCCGGGGTCAGATCAGCCGTCCAGCGCGTCGGATCGGTCGGATCCTGGACGAGGTTGCTGATGCTGCCATTGGTCACAACGACGTCTGCAGCCTCGAAGCCCACCGGGGCTTCGCTGAACACGAAGCTCACCGTGCCGTCCGGGTTGATCGTGACATTGACGCTCGGGGCCAAGGTATCCACCGCGGTGCTGTCGCTATCGCCACTGCCAGCATTGCCGGCCACGTCGGTGTAGCTGCCGGCGGGGACTTCAACGGTCACGGTGCCTTCAAAGCCGGCAGCCGGGGTCAGATCGGCGGCCCAGCGCGTCGGGTCGGTCGGATCTTGCACCAGGTTCGAGATCGAACCGTTGGTGACGACCACATCGGCAGCTTCAAAGCCCACCGGGGCTTCGCTGAAGACGAAGCTGACGGTGCCGTCCGGGTTGATCGTGACGTTGACGCTCGGGGCCAAGGTATCCACCGCGGTGCTGTCGCTATCGCCACTGCCGACATTGCCGGCGACGTCGGTGTAACTGCCTGCCGGGACTTCGACGGTCACCGTGCCTTCAAAGCCCGCGGCCGGGGTCAGATCAGCCGTCCAGCGCGTCGGATCGGTCGGATCTTGAACCAGGTTCGAGATCGAACCATTGGTCACAACGACGTCGCTCGCCTCGAAGCCCACCGGCGGCTCGCTGAAGACGAAGCTGACCGTGCCGTCCGGGTTGATCGTGACATTGACGCTCGGGGCCAAGGTATCCACCGCGGTGCTGTCGCTATCGCCACTGCCAGCATTGCCGGCCACATCGGTATAGCTGCCGGCGGGGACTTCGACGGTCACCGTGCCTTCAAAGCCCGCGGCCGGGGTCAGATCGGCCGTCCAGCGCGTCGGGTCGGTCGGATCCTGGACGAGGTTGCTGATGCTGCCGTTGGTCACAACGACGTCGCTCGCCTCGAAGCCCACCGGCGCTTCGCTGAACACGAAACTGACGGTGCCGTCCGGGTTAATCGTGACATTGACGCTCGGCGCGAGCGTGTCGACTGCCGTGCTGTCGCTATCGCCGCTACCGGCATTGCCAGCCACGTCGGTATAGCTGCCGGCGGGGACTTCGACGGTCACCGTGCCCTCGAAGCCAGCGGCCGGAGTCAGGTCAGCCGTCCAGCGCGTCGGGTCGGTCGGGTCCTGGACGAGGTTGCTGATGCTGCCGTTGGTCACAACAACGTCTGCAGCCTCGAAGCCCACCGGGGCTTCGCTGAACACGAAGCTCACCGTGCCGTCCGGGTTGATCGTGACATTGACGCTCGGCGCGAGCGTGTCGACCGCGGTGCTGTCGCTATCGCCACTGCCGGCATTGCCAGCCACGTCGGTGTAGCTGCCGGCGGGGACTTCGACGGTCACCGTGCCTTCAAAGCCCGCGGCCGGGGTCAGATCAGCCGTCCAGCGCGTCGGATCGGTCGGATCCTGCACCAAGTTCGAGATCGAGCCGTTGGTGACGACGATGTCGCTCGCCTCGAAGCCCACCGGGGCTTCGCTGAACACGAAGCTCACCGTGCCGTCCGGGTTGATCGTGACATTGACGCTCGGCGCGAGCGTGTCGACCGCGGCGCTGTCGCTATCGCCACTGCCGGCATTGCCAGCCACGTCGGTGTAGCTGCCGGCGGGGACTTCGACGGTCACCGTGCCTTCAAAGCCCGCGGCCGGGGTCAGATCAGCCGTCCAGTGCGTCGGATCGGTCGGATCTTGAACCAGGTTCGAGATCGAACCATTGGTCACAACGACGTCGCTCGCCTCGAAGCCCACCGGCGCTTCGCTGAAGACGAAGTTCACCGTGCCGTCCGGGTTGATCGTGACATTGACGCTCGGCGCGAGCGTGTCGACTGCCGTGCTGTCGCTATCGCCGCTACCGGCATTGCCGGCCACGTCGGTATAGCTGCCAGCCGGGACTTCGACCGTGACGTTGCCTTCAAAGCCGGCGGCCGGGGTCAGGTCGGCCGTCCAGCGGGTCGGGTCGGTCGGATCCTGGACGAGGTTGCTGATGCTGCCGTTGGTGACGACCACGTCGCTCGCCTCGAAGCCCACCGGCGGCTCGCTGAAGACGAAGCTGACGGTGCCGTCCGGGTTGATCGTGACATTGACGCTCGGCGCGAGCGTGTCGACCGCGGTGCTGTCGCTATCGCCGCTACCGGCGTTGCCGGCCACGTCGGTATAGCTACCGGCGGGGACTTCGACGGTCACCGTGCCTTCAAAGCCCGCGGCCGGGGTCAGATCAGCCGTCCAGCGCGTCGGATCGGTCGGATCCTGCACCAGGTTCGAGATCGAACCGTTGGTGACGACCACATCGGCAGCCTCGAAGCCCACCGGGGCTTCGCTGAACACGAAGCTCACCGTGCCGTCCGGGTTGATCGTGACATTGACGCTCGGGGCCAAGGTATCCACCGCGGTGCTGTCGCTATCGCCACTGCCAGCATTGCCGGCCACGTCGGTGTAGCTGCCGGCGGGGACTTCAACGGTCACGGTGCCTTCAAAGCCCGCGGCCGGGGTCAGATCGGCCGTCCAGCGCGTCGGGTCGGTCGGATCTTGCACCAGGTTCGAAATCGAACCGTTGGTCACAACAACGTCTGCAGCCTCGAAGGCCACCGGGGCTTCGCTGAACACGAAGCTGACGGTACCGTCCGGGTTGATCGTGACATTGACGCTCGGCGCGAGCGTGTCGACTGCCGTGCTGTCGCTATCGCCGCTACCGGCATTGCCGGCGACGTCGGTGTAACTGCCGGCGGGGACTTCGACGGTGACGTTGCCCTCGAAACCCGCGGCCGGGGTCAGATCGGCCGTCCAGCGCGTCGGGTCGGTCGGGTCCTGGACGAGGTTGCTGATGCTGCCGTTGGTCACAACGACGTCTGCAGCCTCGAAGCCCACCGGGGCTTCGCTGAACACGAAGCTGACGGTGCCGTTGGGGTTGATGGTGACGTTGACGCTCGGTGCGAGCGTGTCAACCACGGTGCTGTCGCTGCCGCCGCCGCCCGAATTACCCGCCGCATCGGTGTAGCTACCGGCGGGAATCTCGACCGTGACCGTACCTTCAAAACCAGCGGCCGGGGTCAGGTCGGCGGTCCAACGGGTCGGATCGGTCGGATCCTGCACCAGGTTGGAAATCGAACCGTTGGTCACAACGACGTCGCTCGCCTCGAAGCCCACCGGCGGCTCGCTGAAGACGATACTGACAGTCCCGTCCGGATTGATCGTCACCACGACGCTCGGAGCCAGGGTGTCGACGGGGGCGCCGTCGTCATCAGCCGCAGCGCCCGCCCGCCCATCGACTGCACCTGCGGTGAACTCGAGACGATCGCCCTCAGCATTGCCATCGACGACCGGCCCCGCACCTTCCAGGTCCTCGCTGATGCGCAGCAGCCGCACGAAGCTGCTGCCTTCGCCCGCGCCGCCGCCAGCCAGGCCGGCTGCCGGGTCCTCGAGCACTTCGCCCAGGTCCTGCCCGGCTTCGATGGCCTGGATGACCTGGGCGATGGTGGCGTCTTCGACAGCAGCTGCACGGGCGTCGGCACGACCGGCCTCGCCCATGTCGGCGGCTACGAGGACGCTGCTGTCTTCGGGGACGAGGGTGGTGGCGCCGTCGGCGTGGGAGAATTCGACGCGGGCGCCGGGGCCGGTGATGATGACCTCGCCTTCGAGGACGGTGTCGCCGACCTTGAGCACGCGCAGTTCGCCATCGGCGTTGCGGGCGAGAACCTGACCACTGACGTAGACGACGTTTCCAACCACCTGGGCTTCAGCCATTTCGTTCGCTCTCCGTTATGCGCCGCTTGGCCGCGTGATGCGACCGGGCACCAAGAATCATGATGCTGGCAAGCGTACGGAGGCATCGGCGCAGGCGCTATTGTCCAGGTGGACAGGCTGCGAACTACGTCACGCTTGGGCTTGAGCGCCGACGCGGGAGACGAGCAAGGCGAGCTGCAGGCGGTCGGGGACGCCGAGCTTGTCGAAGACCGCAGCCAGGTGCGCCTTGACCGTGCGTTCGGAGATGTCGAGACGCAGGGCGACCTGCTTGTTGGTGAGCCCTTCGGCAACGGCGATCGTCACCTCACGCTCGCGCGGGCTGAGCTCATCGAGCGCGGGTGCAGCGGGCGCCTCGGGTGCCTGGGCGAGTTGCGGCGCCAGCCCGGTTATCAAGCGCGCCAATAGCTGCGGACCGACCCACAGACCACCATGGCGCACGACGAGCGCCACCTCGTGGAACAAGCCGGCGGCCGCGAATGCATGGCAGTAGCCGCGCGCGCCGCTGTCGAGCGCACGCAGGGCCTGCTCGTCCGCGGGCAGGGCCGACACGACGACCACGCGCACGCCCCTCGCGGTCAGACTGCGCACCGTGCCGGCCCAATCGTCGAGTTCGACATCGACCCAGACGAGGTCATCCGCGGCCAGTGCCGGCAGCTGTTCGGCGGAACCAAGCACCACCGCGCTCGAGAAAGCCTTGCGCCAGGCGTCGAGCGCCCGCGCGCTGGGGCTGATGAAGTATTCGGTCATGCTCAGCGCTCCGTCAGTGCTTTGGCCTTGGCGCGCAGCACGGGTTTGGCGAGGTAGGCGAGCACGCTCTTCTTGCCGGTGAGGATGTCGACGTCGGCGACCATGCCGGGGATGATCGGCATGCCCTCGCCGAGCTCGTTCTGCAGTGTGCGCACGCGCACGATGTAGAAGGCGTTGCCCTTGTCATCGAGCACGGTATCGGCCGAGATGTGCTCGACGACGGCGTCGAGCCCACCGTAGATGGCGAAGTCGTAGGCGCTGAACTTGACCACGGCCGGCTGCTC
This sequence comes from Thauera mechernichensis, assembly GCF_029588855.1. NCBI lineage: Bacteria > Pseudomonadati > Pseudomonadota > Betaproteobacteria > Rhodocyclales > Zoogloeaceae > Thauera > Thauera mechernichensis. The sequence goes on from NZ_JARQZE010000001.1 coordinate 425,843, forward strand.
GGGGCGCAGGAAGCCGATGTCCCTGGGCTTGATGCGCGCCTCGAGCAGCAGGGCGTCGTCGAGCGGGACGATCTCGACCACCTCGCGGCCGGGCTGTACCACGCCGCCCACGGTATTGACGAGCAGGCGCTTGACGGTGCCACGCATCGGCGAGCGGATCTCGGCGTGCTTGACGCGGTCCTCGAGCCCACGGGCGCCCTCGGACAGGCTGCCGAGCTTGCTCATGGTGTCGGAGAGCTCGGCACGCCACTGGTTGCGCACCGCCAGCTCGACCTCCTGGATCTTGCCTTCGGCTTCGGTGATTGCGGCCTGCACGCGCGAGATCTGCGCCGCGGCCTGGTCGCGCTCGCCGCGCATGCGTGCGACATCGCGCTCGAGACGCAGGATGTCGACGTCGGACACCGCGCCGGAACGCACCAGCGGCCGGGTGACGTCAAGCTCGCGCACCGCAAGATCGAGGCCGCGTGCAGCCTGATCGCGGCGTGCGCGCACTTCGTTGAGTTCCTGCTGGCGCTGGCTGAGCTGCTGGCGGGCAATGGCGATCTGGGCGTTGATACCCTCACGACTGGTCTCGAACATGCGGCGTTCGTGGGCGACGATGTCGGGGATCTCGCGCTCGAGCTCTGCGGCGACGGCAAACTCGCCGCCGCGCGTGAGCGCCTCCAGGCGGGCTGCCCTGGCCTGCAGCGCCTGCGCGGTGGCGCGGCTTTCGAGCAGGGTCGAGACGAAGCGCGTGGGGTCGATGCGCAACAGCAGCTCGCCGGTGTCGACGACCTGGCCTTCGCGGACGGCGATCTCCTCGACCACGCCACCATCGAAGGACTGCACCACCTGCAGCTGCGACGACGGAATGACACGCGCCTCGCCGCGCGTGACCTCATCGAGTTCGGCCAGCGCCGCCCACGCGACCAGCGCGACCAGCACGAGGGCGATGATCCACAGCAGGCCGCGTGCGCGCAGCGGCTCCTGCTGCAGGCGGGCCCAGTCGGCCTCGCCCATCCAGTCATCGGCGCCCGGGCGGTCGCCACGGGCGGCGCTGCGCACCAGGCGGTCGAGCGCACCACCGCCGAGCTGCGTCGAGCCCTGCGACACCTCGCCAACCTTGTCGAACAGCGAACGCTGCATGCGCGGCAACATCAGCCTGCCCTCCCGATACGGCCCTGGCGCAGGGCGTCGACCACCTGGGCCTTGGGCCCGTCGGCGACGATGCGACCGGCGTCGATGACGATGATGCGGTCGACCAGATCGAGCAGCGAGGTTCGGTGCGTGATCACGATCAGCGTCTTGCCGGCGCCGTGCGCGCGCAGCTGCTGCTTGAGCGCCTCCTCGCTGGCGTGGTCCATCGAGGCAGAAGGCTCGTCGAGCAGCAGGATGGGCGGGTCGGCGACCAGCGCACGGGCGATGGCCACGCCCTGGCGCTGCCCGCCCGAGAGCGATTCGCCACGTTCGCCGACGAGCATGCCGTAACCGTGCGGGTGGGCGTCGACGAAGTCGGCGATGCCCGCAATGCGCGCGGCACGCAACACCTTGTCGTCGCCCGCCTCCGGCATGCCGATGACGATGTTGTCACGCAGGGAGCCGTAGAACAGGGTGACATCCTGCGGCACATAGCCGATGTTGCGGCGCAGCTCGGCGGGGTCGAGCTGGCGCAGGTCGATGCCGTCGACCAGCACGGCGCCGCCGGTGGGCTGGTAGAGCCCGAGGATGAGCTTCTCGAGCGTGGTCTTGCCTGAGCCCACACGGCCCAGGATGCCCACGCGCTCGCCGGCACGGATGGTGAAGGAGACCTCGCGCAGGGCCGGCATTTCGCCCTCGCCGTAGGCGAAGCTGACGTTGCGGAACTCGATGTCGCCGCGCAGCAGCGGACGGCTCAGGAAGCGCTTGTCCTGCGGACGCTCGACCGGGCGCTGCATCAGCTCCTCGAGCGATTCGAAGGCGGTCGCTGCGGAGTGGTACTGCACCAGCAGCCCGGCGACCTGGCCGATCGGCGCCATCGCGCGCGAGGACAGCAGGTAGCAGGCGATGAGGCCGCCCATGGTGAGCTCGCCCTCGCTGATCAGGTAGACGCCGATGATGACTGTCGACAGGCTCACCATCTGCTGCACCCACAGGGCGCCGTTCGAGCTCGTGGCGGCGAGCAGGCGCAGGCGTGCGCCGACGCTTGCGACCAGCGCTGCGCTTTTCTCCCACTTGCCCTGGATGACCGCCTCGGCCCCCATCGCCTTCACCGTCTCCATGCCGACCAGGCCCTCGACCAGGGTGGCGTTACGCTGCGCGCTGGCGCGGTAAGTGGTTTCGGCCAGCGCATGCATGCGGCGCTGGACGGTGAGCGAGTAGAGCAGCAGCAGCGTGATGCCGACGACGAAGGGGATCACCATCGGCCAGCCGATCCAGCCGATGACGATGACGAAGAGCAGCGCGAACGGCAGGTCGATGAAGGCGGTGACCGTCGCCGAGCTGATGAAGTCGCGCACCGACTCGAAGGCACGCAGGTTGGAGGCGAAGGAGCCGGCCGAGTCGGGCCGGGCCTCCATGCGCAGGCCAAGCACCTTCTCCATGATCACCGCCGACAGCTTGACGTCGGCACGGCTACCGGCAAGATCGACGAAGTAGCCGCGCAGCATGCGCAGCACGAAGTCGCCGCAGATGACGATCATGACGCCAATGGCGAGCGCCCACAGGGTCTCGATGGCATTGTTGGGGACGACGCGGTCATACACGTTCATCGAGAACAAGGGCAGCGCGAGCGCGAACACGTTGATGACCAGCGCCGCGAGCAGCACGTCGCGGTAGAGCGCCCGGTTCTCGGCCATCACGCTCCAGAACCAGTGCCCGGCGCGCGTACCGCGGACCTCGGGCGTACGCGCGTCGAAGCGGTGGCGCGGGCGCGCGTACAGGGTGACGCCGACATAGCGCGCGCGCAGCTCGGCGAGCGCGATCGTCACCACACTGTCGCCGAGCTCGGGGAACACCACCTCGGCCACGGCGGCGGCTGCGTCCACGCGCATGAGCACGCAGGCCTGGCCGTCCTCGAGCAGCAGCACTGCGGGCAGCAGCGCGGGTTCGACGTGCTCGAGGGCCTGGCGCACGATGCGGCTCGACAGCCCGGCCCGGCTTGCCGCGCGTTCGAACAGCGCCGGGCCGAGCCGCCCGCCCTCGAGCGGCAGGCCGGCGAGCACGGCTTCGCGGGTGACGGACAAGCCATGCGCCTGGGCCACGACCAGCAGGCAAGCGAGCAGTGCATCCGTGCCGCGCGGCGACGGTTCCGGGGTCGATGCCGGCTCAGCGCCTGGCGCCAGGGTGATCGAGGCTTGCTGCACGCAGAAGGTCATCCATGATGAACAATTGGACGCATTCTATGGGCAACTGCCCAAACTGAGTCAAACCCGCGGCTTGCAGCGTTAATTCGGTCACATTGGCGCCTGCCGCTGCGGTTCAGTCCGGCAGCGGCTCGGTGTCGATGTACTCCTCGACCTTCATCCCCCTCAGCTGGTAGCCGGCCACCCCCATGTCGGAATCGATCCGCCCCACCGCCATCACCCCCTCGACCCATACCGGCAGCATGTTGTAGCCGGCCGGCACCGCCTTGTCGGGGATGACGTGGATGAGCTGGTTGGCCGGCGGCGGCGGCACATGCACGCAGGCGCCGAAGTACGGCACGAGCAGGAACTCGCTGATCTGTTCGCCGTTGGTCTCGAGCGGGACGAGAAAGCCGGGGATGCGCACACGCTCGCCGGCAAGCCGCTCGACGACCGGCGCGCGGTCCCATTCCTCGCGGATGCGTTGCAGCACCTCCATGGCGCGCGGGTCGTTGTCGCCGAGCTCGTCGAGGTTGATGTCGGCAAACAGTGCTTCGGGCTTCCAGTCGGCGGGCATCAGCTCATCCCAGCTGAGTTCGCGGAACGGCCCGCTCGCGCTGCCGGCAGGCGCCGCCAGGCGGTCGCCCACCTGGTACTGCGGCGCACCAGCAGCCTGGCTCTGCGCCTGAACCTGCGGCACCGCCGCCAACAGGAGGAAGGAGGCGCCGACCACGGCGCACAGCTTGGATGCAGTCATCGATCGTAGAACCCATTCACATCGTGAGGACGCTCGCCGGCAGTCAGACGCGGATGCTCATGCCGTCGGCAAGCGAATAGCGGTAGGCGCGCAAGGCCGGCACCAGGCTCGCCATCAGGCTGGCCCCCAGCACCGCCGCGAGCAGGCGCCATTCGCCAGAGGTCGGCCAGCCGAGCGTCAGTTGCAGGCCATGATTGGCACTCAACCACGGCGCCAACGCCGCGCTCGCACCATACAGCAGCGCCAGGCCAAGCGCGATACCCGCCAGCGCCAGCATCACGCTCTCGCTTGCAAGCAGCTCGAACACCTGGCGCGGGCTGGCCCCGAGCGCGCGCAGGATGGCGAGCTCGCGGCGACGCTCGCCCAGGCTGGCGACCACGACCGCCACCATGCCGGCCAGCCCCACTGCCACCACCAGCGCCGACACCGCGAGCAGCGCCTTCTCGGCAATGCCGACCAGCCCCCACAGCTCCTGCAGCGTGGCGCCGGGCAGGATGGCGGTGAGCGCCTCGTCGCCATGGCCGTTGATCTGGCGCTGCACGCGGAACACCGCAGTACGGCTGTGCAGGCCGACGAGGGCAGCGGTGACCGATTTGGGTTGGAGATCGAACTTGCGCACATGCTCGGCGGCAATGCGCAGACCGGGGATGGGCGCGCCGCCATGCCAGTCGATGTGAATGGCCTCGATGCCCTCCAGGCTCACCAGCAGCGCACGATCGACCGGCGTGCCGCTGCGCGCCAGGATGCCGACGACGGTGAAGGGCTTGTCGTCGTGGTCGGCAAAGCGCGGGCCGCCCTGCCCGCCCAGCGTGCCGTGGCTGAGCACGATCTGCTGGCCGAGCCGGTAGCCGAAGCGCGCTGCCACTTCGGCACCGAGCACGACCTCGAAGATGCCGGCAACCTCGGCGGGCGCATCGGCAAAGGCACGCCCCTGTTCGAAACGCAGCGCGCGCCGGTCGCCATGGCGGTAATGCTCGAAGAAGCCCACGGTGGTGCCGATGACACGGTGGCCGCGATGGGAATCACCGAGCGAGATCGGTACCAGCCAGCTGACCTGGGGCATGGCGGCAATGTGCTCGATGCTCGCCCACGACACGTTGTTGGTGGCGTTGCCGAGGTGAAAGACCGAGTACAACAGCAGCTGTACCGGGCCACTGCGAGCACCGACCACGAGGTCGGTGCCCGAGATGGTCTGCGCAAAGCCGGCGCGGGCGTCGTTGCGCAGGCGTTCGACACCGAGCAGAAGCGCGACCGCGAGCGCCACCGCGACCACCGTGAGGCCGACCGACAGACGGCGGTTGGCGATGCTGCGCAGGCTGAGGCCGAGCACGGTGCTCATGCGCCGCCCTCCGCCGCGCACGCTGCCGAGGCGCGGTTCATGTGGTCGAGTTCGAGCACGCGGTCGAAGTGGGCCGCCAGGCGCTGGTCGTGGCTCACGAAGAGCAAGGCAGCACCGGCTGCTGCGCACTCCTCGAGCAGGAGCGCAATGAAGGCCTGCTGGCGGTCGGCATCGAGCGCGGATGTAGGCTCATCGGCCACCACCAGGCCGGGACGGCCGATGAGTGCGCGTGCGGCGGCCACGCGCTGCTGCTGGCCGACCGACAGCTGCGCCGCCGGGCGTGCGAGCAGGCCGGGGTCGAGATCGAGCCGCGCCGCCAGGCGTGCTGCCTCGGCCGCCGGCGTACTGCCAGCGGCCGCCACCCGCGCACGGCGCTGGGGCGAAAAGCGGCAGGCAAGCAGGATGTTGTCGAGGGCGGACAGCCAGGGCAGCAGGTTGAAGAGCTGGAACACGAAGCCGACATGGTCGGCACGGAAGCGGTCGCGCGCACCCGACGACAGCGCCGCCAGCACCTGCCCGGACACCTCGACAGAGCCGGCCTGGGGGAGGATCACGCCGCCGACCAGCGACAGCAGCGTGGTCTTGCCGCTGCCGCTCGGCCCGCGCAGGAAGACGCGCTCGCCACTGGCGATGTCGAGGCGCTCGATGTCGAGGCAGTCGGCTTGCGCGCCCGGCCAGCGATAGCGCAGCCCGGCGAGGCGGACCGCAGGCGCAGCGATGACGCTCACAGTTTCAGGGCAGCGGCGCCGGGCTTGAGCACCGCCGAACCCTGGCCGCGGCCGGAGGCGTGCGCCGCGCGCAACTCGCGCAGGCGCGGGAAGGCGTCGAAGAGGGCGGTGTCGATACGCTCGAGTGCGGCCGGGGCCGAGCACTCGAAGCGGTAGCTGGCGACGAGGTCGGCATGGCCATCATCACCGTGGTCATGATCGTGCTTGTGGTCGTGTTTGTGGTCGTGTTTGTGACCGTCCGCCTGCTCCCCGCCTTGCGGCCAGGGCGATTCGACGCTGACCTCCCGCAGCGCGCAACCGGCCGCGGTCGATGGTGCGAACAGCGCCCCACCGTCGCGCAGACGCTGCTCGGCAGCAGCCATGGCCTTGCGCTGGACGGCCGTGCGCGGCGCGTGCTCGAAGCCGACCAGGTTGTCGAGCGGGGTCGTCAGCTCGATCACCAGTTCGCCACCATCGCTTGCCACGCTCAGGTGGGCGACGCCGTGCTCATGGGCGCCGTGGGCATGCTGCGCCTGGGCCAGCGGCGACAATGCCAACAGGGCTGCGCAGCCAAACGCGGACAAGGTACTGCGGGCGGGGATTCGGGTCATGGTGTTGCGCCTCCGGGCTCGAAAGGTTGTCTGGAACGGGTTTCTGAGGGCAGTTGGTCAATGAAAGGCTCGCGGCTGGCGCCGCTCCTACAGCAAGGCCAGGCGCCGCGGGTGCCCCCGTAGGAGCGGCGCCAGCCGCGAGGGGTTGAAGGCGACATGCCCCACGGGTGGTACGAAAAGCTCGCGGCTGGCGCCGCTCCTACGGCGGAACCAGGCGCAGCGCATCTCCCGCCTTGGATGCGCGTGAATGCTACGGGTTCATCTAATGCTACAATGTTGCATCAAATACAGCACCAGATCCAGACCGAAGCGCCCGCAAACCGTTCCGGATACACCATGCCCCAGCACACTGCCCACAGCCACACACCCGTGCCGGCTCGCGAACTGATCGCGGCCCACGGCGGTCGCGTCACACGCACCCGCATCGCGGTCATCGAGGTGCTGCAGGCGGCGAGCCATCCGCTATCGCACGACGAGGTCGCCGCTGCGCTCGACGCGGGCGGCATCGCCCATGACCGGGTCACGCTGTATCGTGCGCTCGAGTGGCTGGTGGAACAGGGCATTGCACGCCGCATCGCCAGCGGCGAGCGCGCCTGGCACTTCGAGATCCGCCGCGGCGACGATCACCGCCATGCACACTTCCACTGCGACCGCTGCGGGCAGGTGCTGTGCCTGGAGGACATCCCCGCGACGGCGAGCGCAGCGCTGCCGGCCGGATTCGAGCTCGACCGCGCCGAGCTGGTACTGCACGGCGCCTGCGCCGACTGCGGCCGCAACGGCGTAGGGGCGCCCTGAACATGCGCCTCGAAGCCCATGTCCACACCCCCCCTGCGGCCATTCCCGGCGGACACGAGCATGCTGCTGCCCCCAGGCTCGCCGCCCAACGCGCCGCCGACCGCGGCACGCCTGCTCCCAGCCTGCTCGGCACCAGCCTGGCCACCCGCCTGGGCGTGTGCGCGGGCGCGCTGGCCGTGTTGTGGCTGACCATCCTGTGGGCGCTGCGCTGACATGGACGCCGCGCGCATGCCGATGATCCAGCTCGACAACCTCACCCTGGGCTACGACCGCCACCCCGCGGTGCACCACCTGTCCGGCGAGATCGCCGCCGGCGCGCTGGTGGCGGTGGTCGGCCCCAATGGCGCCGGCAAGTCCACCCTGCTCAAGGGCATTGCGGGCGAGTTGCGCCCGATCGGCGGCCGCATCGTGATGCCCGCCCTGCCCGCGCACGGCCTGGCCTACATGCCGCAGCGCGGCGAGATCGACCACAGCTTCCCGGTGTCGGTGTTCGACGTGGTGGCGATGGGCTTGTGGCACGAGGTCGGCGCCTTCGGCGGGTTGTCGCGCCGCCAGCGCGAGCGCGTACGCGATGCGCTGGACGCGGTTGGCCTGACGGGCTTCGAAGCGCGCCCGATCGGCTCGCTGTCAGGCGGCCAGTTGCAGCGCGCGCGCTTTGCGCGCCTCATCCTGCAGGATGCGCCGCTGATCCTGCTCGATGAGCCCTTCGCCGCCATCGACAGCCGCACCGTCGAAGACCTGGTGGCGCTGATCCTGGGTTGGCACGCCGAAGGCCGCACCATCCTCACCGTGGTGCACGACCTCGAACAGGTGCGCCGCTACTTCCCTACCGCCCTGCTGCTGTCGCGCGAACCGGTGGCCTTCGGTCCCACGGCTCAGGTACTGACGCCCGAGTTGCTGGCGCGCGCGCGCCGCCTGTCGGAAGCCTTCGACGACAACGCTGCGGAGTGCCACATCGAAGCCGTGCCCACACTGCCCCCGAGCACGGGAGACGGTGCGGCAGCCCCTGGTCACGTGCATGTCCATGATCACGACCATGCCCATGGGCACGACCACAGGCACTGAGCTTACCGACAACGCCCTCGCCCGCATTACGCGCCAGTTCCACCTCGGACCAGCCCCGGTACCAACCTGCTCCCTTTCCCCGTGACCGAATTCCTCATCGATCCGTTTACCGATTTTGCCTTCATGCGCCGCGCCCTGGCCGGCTGCCTGGCGCTGGCGCTGGGCGCCACGCCGGTGGGCGTGTTCCTGCTGCTGCGCCGCATGAGCCTGATGGGCGACGCAATGAGCCACGCCATCCTGCCCGGAGCGGCGCTGGGCTACCTCGCCTTTGGTCTCTCGCTCGGCGCGATGACGGTCGGCGGCATCGTCGCCGGACTGGTCGTGGTGCTGGCCGCGGGCCTGGTCACGCGCGCCTCCATCCTCAAGGAGGACGCCAGCCTGGCGGCCTTCTACCTGCTGTCGCTGGCCGCAGGGGTGATGATCGTGTCGCTGCGCGGGCGCAACCTGGACTTGCTGCATGTGCTGTTCGGCTCGGTGCTGGCGCTTGACGATGCCTCGCTGCTGCTGATCGCCGGCATCGCCAGCGTGACCCTGGTGTGCCTGGCGCTGTTGTTCCGCCCGCTGGTGATGGAGTGCTTCGACCCCGCCTTTCTGCGCGGCGTGAGCCGCTGGTCACCGGTGGCGCATTACGGCTTCCTGATGCTGGTGGTGGTGAACCTGGTGAGCGGCTTCCACGCCCTGGGCACGCTGATGGCGGTGGGCATCATGATCCTGCCGTCGGCCGCTGCGCGGCTATGGGCCCGCGGCCTGCCCATGCTGCTGCTGCTTGCGGTGCTGTTCGCCTTCGCCAGCGGCGTGGCCGGGCTGCTGCTGTCCTTCCATGCCGACGTGCCGGCCGGCCCGGCAATCGTGCTGGTATGCGGCGTGGTCTACTTCATCTCTTTGCTCGCTGCACCCGGTGGCCTGCTCGCCGGCCGCCTGCCGGTGCGCAACCACCTCGAACGCTGAGCGCTGCACGCACAAGGCGCCGCAAGACCCGATGCCCCTTTCCCAGGAGACCCCACGATGAAGCCCCAGCCCACAACCGCCGGACGCCGTCTCGCCCGCGCCATCGCCGGTGGCCTGCTTGCCCTTGCCCTCGGTCCGGCACACGGTCAGCAGCCGCTGGACGTCACCGCAAGCTTCAGCATCCTGGGTGATTTCGTGCAGCAGGTCGGCGGCGAGCGCGTCAAGGTGCGCAGCCTGGTGGGCGCGGACGAGGACGCCCACGCCTTCCAGCCCCGCCCCTCGGATGCGCGCGAGATCGGCTCGGCAGCGCTGGTGGTGGTCAATGGCCTGGGCTTCGATGACTGGATGAGCCGCCTGGCGCGCTCGGGCGGCTACAAGGGTACGATCGTGGTTGCCAGCGACGGCGTGGTGACGCTGGAGATGGCCGACGACCACGGCCACGACCACGGTCACAAGCATTCGCACGGCCACAAGCACGGCAGCAAGGCGATCGACCCTCACGCCTGGCAGGACGTGGGCAATGCCCGCCAGTACGTGGCCAACATCGCTGCAGCGCTGACCGCTGCCGACCCCGCGGGCGCGGACACCTACCGCGCCAACGCCGAACGCTACGACGGCGAACTGCGCGCACTCGATGCCGAGTTGCGTGCCGCATTCGAGGCGATTCCGGCCGAGCGCCGCAAGGTCGTGACCTCGCACGACGCCTTCGCCTACTTCGGGCGTGCCTACGGGGTGCGCTTCCTGTCGCCGGTGGGCGTATCGAACAATGCCGAGCCGACGGCCAAGGGCGTTGCCAGGCTCATCCGCCAACTCAAGGCGGAGAACATCCCCGCGGTGTTCATCGAGAATGTCGTCGATGCACGCCTGATCGAGCGCATCCGCGCCGAGAGCGGCGCCAGGATGGGCGGCACGCTCTACTCCGACGCCCTGTCGGGCGCTGGCGGGCCGGCAGCGAGCTATGTGCAGATGATGCGCAGCAACCTGCAGGCGCTGCAGGACGCGCTGCGCGAGACGCCCTGACCCCGGGCGCCCCGGGCGTTCAGGCGAAGATGCTGTGCAGCATCTTCGCGCACAGCACCATCAACAAGCCGGCAAAGATCTTCTTGAGTGTGGCCACCGGAAGGCGGTGCGCCAGACTCGCACCATAGGGTGCGGTGAGCATGCTGACCGTAGCCACCAGAACCAGCGCCGGCAGATAGATGTAGCCAAGGGTCAGTGCCGGCGTGCCGTCGGCGCCCCAGCCATTGACGAGGTAGCCGATCGTGCCCGAGACGGCGATCGGCAGGCCGATCGCCGCTGACGTGCCGATCGCGTGCTGCATCTTGACGTTGCACCAGGTCATGAAAGGCACGGACAGCGAACCACCACCGATCGCCACCAAGGCCGAAATGCCGCCGATGCCGACACCTGCGGCGTTCATCCCGGCGACCCCAGGCAGCTCGCGCGCAGGCTTGGGCTTGATGTTCAGCAGCATCTGCACGGCCACGTAGGCGGTGAACAGGGCGAAGAAGATCGACAGCGGCACGGTATCGGCACGCGACGCGATGAAGGTGCCGCCGAAGGTGCCAAGCAGGATGCCGGGGGTGATCCGGCGCACGATGTCCCAGCGCACCGCACCGTGCGACTGGTGGGCGCGCAAGCTGGAGATGGAGGTCAGCACGATGGCTGCCATCGAGGTTCCGAGCGCCATGTGCACCACGGACTCGTGAGCAAAGCCCTGGGCAAGGAATAAGGTGGTGAGCATCGGAACCATCACCGCGCCGCCGCCCACCCCGAGCAGGCCAGCAACGAAGCCCACCACCGCGCCAAGTAGGGGGTAGGCGAGCCACCAGGCATTCACATCCATCGGATTCTCCTTGCCGTTGTTCGCGTCAGGCACGATCGCCGGCCGTTAACGTGAAGAAGGCACGGTGATCGCTCACCGCGCCTTCTCGTGTGGCCCCCCGCCTGTGCCGTCTCCGCCGGGCATCCTGAACCTAGGGTTCAGGGAGGTCGCGTTCCTTCCGCATCAGGATCACCCGGCAAGGGGCGTTCACACAGCGGTATCGATGGTCGGCAACCGAGTCTCTCGACTATTGGTTCAAGGAATCTACGACTTCAACGAACACTGCAGGGGATTGATCTTACGTGCCCGACCAGCCTGCCGACCTGCGCAGGAGCAATTCTGAAACAGACGTCAGAAGAGCTTTTCCTGCTGGGCCAGCACCCCGTCGAGGCGCGCTTTCATGAGTCCGATTCTACGCTTCGTGCCCGGCATGTCAAACCCATTGCCACGCTGGAACTGCAGGAACTCGTGTGCAAGGTTGAGTGCAGTCATGACCGCCAGCCGCTCGCCCGCGGCGTTGGTCTTGGCGCCAAGTTCACGAAACTTGTCGTCCAGGTAGGCGACCGTGGCGAGCAACTCGTCCTTGCTTTCGGGGGTGCAGGAGACGCGGTATTCCTTCCCGAGCAACATCACATCCAGATGCTCCATCGACATGACCTCAGGCCTCCGGCAGTTTTTCTAGCAAGCTCTCGACACGCTCGGCGGCGAACCTGACCTTGTCGGAGAGCTGGCGGTTGTCGGTCTCCAGCCGCAGGACGCGCCCGCGCAGCTCGGCATTGTCGGCCCGCAGGCGTTCGTGGAGGCTGATCAGTTGCTCGAGTTGGGCTTCGAGCTGGGCGAGTTCTGTATCCATGGCGGCGATGTTAGTGAGCGGGCGATGACGGGTCAATCAGCGCTGGACCTGGGTCACGTCACGCACCGCGCCGGTATCGGCCGAGGTGGTGAGCGCAGCATAGGCCTGCAGCGCCGCCGAGACGACGCGTTCGCGCTTGACCGGCTTCCATGCAGCAGCCCCCTTGGCCTCCATCGCGGCGCGTCGGCGGGCGAGCTCGTCGGCCGTGACCGCGAGGTTGATGCTGCGGTTGGGGATGTCGATCTCGATGATGTCGCCGTCCTCGACGAGGGCGATCGCACCGCCGCAGGCCGCCTCGGGCGAGGCATGGCCGATCGACAGGCCGGAGGTACCGCCGGAGAAGCGGCCGTCGGTGAGCAGCGCGCACTGCGCGCCCAGACCTCGGCTCTTGAGATAGGAGGTGGGGTAGAGCATCTCCTGCATGCCGGGGCCGCCCTTAGGGCCTTCGTAGCGAATCACCACCACGTCGCCAGCCTGCACCTGTTCGCCAAGAATGCCGTCAACCGCGTCTTCCTGGCTTTCGAACACGCGCGCCTTGCCGGTGAACTTCCAGATCGACTCGTCCACGCCGGCGGTCTTCACGATGCAGCCCTTCTCGGCAATGTTGCCGTAGAGCACGGCAAGCCCCCCGTCCTGGCTGAAGGCGTTGGCCTTGTCGCGGATGACCCCGCGCGTGCGGTCCATGTCCAGCTCCTTCCAGCGGCGATTCTGCGAGAACGCCACTTGCGTCGGCACCCCGCCCGGCGCAGCGAGGAAAAGCTCGAACACGGAGACGTCATGCGCCTGCAGGATGTCCCAGCGCGACAGGGCGTCGCCCATGGTCTTGCTGTGCACCGTCGGCACGTCGCGATGCAGCAGCCCTGCACGATCGAGCTCGCCGAGGATGCCCATGATGCCGCCGGCGCGGTGCACGTCTTCGATGTGCACATCGGCCACGGCGGGCGCAACCTTGCACAGGCAGGGGACGCGGCGGCTGATGCGGTCGATGTCCTTCATCGTGAAGTCGATACCGGCTTCGTGCGCGGCTGCCAGGAGGTGCAGCACGGTGTTGGTCGAGCCGCCCATGGCCACGTCGAGACTGATGGCGTTCTCGAAAGCCTTGAAGCTGGCGATGGAGCGCGGCAGCGCGGAGGTGTCGTCCTGTTCGTAATAGCGGCGGGCCAGGTCGACGATGCGGCGGCCGGCTTCCTTGAACAGCTTCTCACGGTCGGCATGGGTGGCGAGCGTGGTGCCGTTGCCGGGCAGCGACAGTCCGAGCGCTTCGGTGAGGCAGTTCATCGAGTTGGCAGTGAACATGCCCGAGCACGAGCCGCAGGTCGGACAGGCAGAGCGCTCGACGGCGTCGACTTCCTCGTCGGAGCAGTTCTTGTCCGCGGCCTTGACCATGGCGTCGACCAGATCGAGGGAGATGACCTTGTTCTCCCACTTCACCTTGCCTGCCTCCATCGGGCCGCCGGAGACGAAGATCACCGGGATATTGAGGCGCAGGGCGGCCATCAGCATGCCCGGGGTGATCTTGTCGCAGTTCGAGATGCACACGAGCGCGTCTGCGGTGTGGGCATTGCACATGTACTCGACGCTGTCGGCGATGAGGTCGCGCGAGGGCAGCGAATACAGCATGCCGCCGTGCCCCATGGCGATGCCGTCATCGACGGCGATGGTGTTGAACTCCTTGGCGACGCCGCCAGCGGCCTCGATCTCGCGCGCAACGAGCTGCCCCAGGTCCTTCAGGTGCACGTGGCCGGGCACGAACTGGGTAAAGCTGTTGGCGATGGCGATGATCGGCTTGCTGAAGTCCTCGTCCTTCATGCCGGTGGCGCGCCACAGGGCGCGGGCTCCCGCCATGTTGCGGCCGGCGGTCGAGGTGCGGGAACGATACTGGGGCATGGCGGCGCTCCGGAAAATCTGCGGTAAAGACGGTGATTCTAACGCGCACCAGCCAGCATGCACATCGTTCGGCACCACGGCAGCGATCCGGCATCGCACTCGGCGCACCTGCAGGGGCGATGGGCACGGCGGGAGCCGGTGGGAGCGGCGCGAGCCGCGAGCTTTTCATCGCACCCACCCGACGCCCTTCGCCTTCAACCCCTCGCGGCTGGCGCCGCTCCTACGGCGGGAACGGACACCGCGGCGCCCTCCTGTAGGAGCGGCGCGAGCCGCGAGCCTTTCATCGCACCCACCTCACGCCCTTCGCCTTCAACCCCTCGCGGCTCGCGCCGCTCCTACGGTGGGAACGGACACCACGGCGCCCTCCCGTAGGAGCGGCGCGAGCCGCGAGCTTTTCATTGCACCCACCCCACGCCCGTCGCCTTCAACCCCTCGCGGCTGGCGCCGCTCCTACGGCGGGAACGGACACCGCAGCGCCCTCCTGTAGGAGCGGCGCGAGCCGCGAGACGTCGGAGGTGTGCGGGCTGGCGTATCATCCCGGTCTCGTCACCGCCAGGAGGCCCCATGCAGGATGCGAACCCCGCCACCGAAACACAACCGGAAGCCGGCTTCGACCTCACCCCGGCCGAGATCCGTGTGCTCGGGGTGTTGATCGAAAAGTCCTTCATCACCCCCGACGCATATCCGCTGTCGATCAACGCCGTCACGACCGGCTGCAATCAGCTCACCGCGCGCGAGCCGGTGATGAGCCTGAGCGAAGCGGAGGTACAGGATGCGATCGACAGCCTAATGGCCCGGCGCCTGGTGTCCAAGCGCGACCAGGCAAGCGCGCGCGTGCCCAAGTACGAGCACCTGGTGCGCCTGCGCCACTCGCTGCCGCCAGCCGAGCAGGCGGTACTGGCGATCCTGCTGCTACGCGGCGCACAGACTGCAGGCGAGTTGCGCCAGCGCTGCGAGCGCCTGCACCGCTTCGACGACGTTGCAGCGGTAGAAGCGGTGCTGGAACACCTGGCCGACAAATATCCGCCGCTCGTCGCCGCCCTGCCCCGCGCGCCCGGCACCAAGGAGACCCGCCACGTGCATCTGCTCGGCGGCGACGCGGCGGTTCAGGAGATGGCCGAGGCGCAGTCCCTGGGCACAGCGGCGGGCAGTGCGCGCGGACGAATCGGGGAACTCGAGGACGAGGTCCGCCGTCTGCGGGAAGAGCTCGAAGCCCTGCGCAGCGAGTTTGCCGAGTTCCGCAAGCAGTTCGACTGACCACCTGACCCACAAACGGCGCGCAGGACGAGCCACTGGCAGGCCGGCTCAACGTGTGCGCCACGCTTATTGCGCCCATCAGACCCATGCTCGTCCATCCGCAATTCGATCCGATCGCCTTTTCGCTGGGCCCACTCTCGGTGCGCTGGTACGGCCTGATGTACCTGATCGCTTTCGTGCTCTTCGTCGTCCTCGGTCGCCTGCATGCACGCCGCAGGCCTGAGCTGGGCTGGAACGCGCAGATGATCGACGACCTGTTGCTGTACGGCGTGATCGGCGTGATCGTGGGCGGACGCCTGGGCGAGGTGCTGTTCTTCCAGCCCGGCTACTACCTGCAGCACCCGGGTGAGATCCTCGCGGTGTGGAAGGGCGGAATGAGCTTTCACGGTGGCTTCCTCGGCGTGCTGGTGGCGATGTGGCTGTATGGCCGCAAGCACGGCAAGGGCTTCTGGCAGGTCACCGACTTCATCGCACCGCTGGTGCCGACCGGGCTGGCGGCAGGGCGCATCGGCAATTTCATCAACGGTGAGCTATGGGGTCGCCCGGCAAGTTTAGAGCTGCCCTGGGCGATGGTCTTCCCCTGGGTGGACGCGGCACCGCGCCACCCCTCACAGCTCTACCAGGCGGCGGGTGAAGGCCTGCTGCTGTTCGTCATCCTGTGGCTGTACGCGGCCAGCCCGCGGCCGCTGCGCGCGGTGTCAGCCGTGTTCCTGATCGGCTACGGCAGCCTGCGCTTCCTGGCCGAGTTCTTCCGTACGCCCGACCCCGGCATCTTCGGCACCTTGTCTCTGGGCCTATCGACCGCGCAGTGGTTGTGTGTGCCGATGGTGGTGGTCGGCCTGGCCCTGCTGGTACTGACGCGCACCGCCGCACCGGCGCCACGCTGAAGCAGCCGGGACTGCCCCGGCTGCTCAGGCCGCCTTGGCGTCGGCAAGCCCCGCGAGCAGTTCGGGCAGGTCGGCGACGAGGCTGACGGCGTCGGCGCCGAGCGCGCGCGCCGCGCGCGCCGGCATGGAGTCCGCAGCCGGCACGGCAACGACGATGTAACTGCCCGGGGCAACGCGCTTGAGCAGGCCGACGAGACGTGCGGGCTCCTGCGGTGCGACGCTCGAATCGAGAACCACCACGTCGGGATGACGTTCGAAGTACAGGCCCAGGGCGAGGCTCTCGCTCGCAGTGTGACCAACGACGTCTACGCCTGATTCCGCCAGGGCCGCACCGAGCGCCAGCGCGGTGTCGGCCTGCGGCGCATCGGGCGCGACGAGCAGCACTCTCAGGCGGGATTCTTGGGGGCGCATGGCGGCGGCAAGCAGCACGTTATTGCAGACTCGGGGAAGAAGACTGCCCGGAAGATGTCATAGCACCACTGCATGCGCAAGTTCAAAACAGTAAAAATGTCACGCACTGCCCGATTCGGGCTAATGCTATCGTCAACCGACACGATAAGATCGACCTAAATCAATCCGCATGGACAGTGCCTGGGCGCCGCCAGTGCCGGACCAGGGCAGGATCAGGAGGAGAACATGTCAGCTTCGGGACTCGTTTCGCGCAGCCTCTCCAGGGTGCGCGAGCTGGTGGTAAGTGCCGCACATTTCGGCAAGATGCCGGAGGCGGACGATCTGGACAGCATCCGTACGCAACTGCAGGAGTGTGCGGAAGGGCGCGGAGGCGAGGTGTCTACCCGCCAACGCGCGGCGCGACTGGCGGAGACTTACCTGCGCCTTGACGATGCAGGGCGCCACGCCTTTCTCAAGCTGATCGCGCACGAGTTCGGCCCCGACCCGGAACAGGTGGCACTGGCTCACGAGGACTATCAGCACGCGGTGGGCACACCGGCGCAGTGGGATGCCGAGGCGCGGCTGCGCACTGCGATGCGCTCGCGCCGGCTGCGCATCCTGACCCAGTTCAACGCAATCCCCCAGGGAGTGAAGTTCCTGGTGGACCTGCGCGCAGACCTGCTGCGTTTTCTGCCCGAGGACCCGCTGCTCAAGCCGCTCGACCGCGAGCTCGAAGCCCGCTTGACGGCGTGGTTCGACGTCGGCTTCCTCGAACTGCAGCGCATCACCTGGGGTTCGCCTGCAGCCCTGCTCGAAAAGCTCGTGCAGTACGAGGCGGTGCATGAGATCCGCTCTTGGGATGACCTGAAGAACCGGCTGGACTCCGACCGCCGCTGCTACGCGTTCTTCCACCCGCGCATGCCACTGGAGCCGCTGATCTTCGTCCAGGTCGCGCTACTCGAGAACATGGCGGACGATGTCCAGCGCCTGCTCGACATCGAGGCGCCGCTGGCCGACGTAGGCAAGGCGACGACCGCCATCTTCTATTCGATCAGCGCCACCCAGGCGGGGCTGCGCGGGGTGAGCTTCGGCAACTTCCTGCTCAAGCGCGTCGTCGATGACCTTAAGCGCGACTTCCCGCGCCTGCGCACCTTTGCCACCCTGTCGCCCATCCCGGGGCTGGTGCGCTGGGCTGAGCGCAATCCGGAAGAACTCGCCGAAGCGATCACCCCAGCCGACTGGAAACGTCTGCGGACACTCGGCCTGGCCGACCTCGACGCTGCACCGCTGGCCGGCCTGCTGGGTGGAGACAGCAGCTGGAGTGGCGACCCCGCGCTTGCCGATGCCCTGCGCGACCCCCTGCTGCGCCTGACCGCGCGCTACCTGCTCGAGGCCCGGCGCGGCGACAGGCCGGTCGATTCGGTCGCTCGCTTCCATCTCGGCAACGGCGCACGCGTCGAGCGCCTGAACTGGCTCGCGGATACATCGACCAAAGGCCTGCGGCAGTCCTGGGGGGTGATGGTCAACTATCTTTACGACCCGGACAGCATCGAGGCCAACCTGGAGGACTTCGAACGCGAAGGCCGCATCGACGCTTCTTCAGCAGTGAGGCGACTGGCACGGCGCTGAGCCGCGCGCCGTGCCGACCGATACCATGCTCCTGCCCCTGCGCCCAACCTCGATCCGCATCCGCCTTCTGCTCGCCAGCACCGTGGTCCAGGTGTTGCTGCTCAGTCTGCTGCTGGCCAACAGCGTACGACTGATGAACAACGCCGTGTCCGCCAGCCTCGACACCACGATCGAGCAGAACGCGAGCATGCTGCACGCGATGATCACCGCCTACAGCGAGCGCGAACGCCTGGACGCCCTGCAAGACGTGCTCGGCGAACTGCTCGAAGGCGCCGAGCAGGGCCTGGTCTATGTGCGCATCGTCGGCGCCGACATGCGCCCGCTGGTCAGCGCCGGCTCGGGCACCGACGCACCGTTGCCAGAGCCTAGCACCACCCGCCAGAGCTTCGTCGAGGCACTCACCGGCAGCGAGCTGGTTCATGTGCGGCGCCCGCTGCTGCTGGCAAGGAACGAGGTCGGCTTGCTGCAGTTCGGGGTATCGGTCTCGGTCCTGGCGGCCGCACGCAGGGCGATCATGGAGCAAGGCCTCGCCATCGCACTGGCCGAAATCGCGCTCACTTTCGTGCTGCTGTCCTCGATTGGCTTCCTGCTGACTCGCAACCTGCGCCGCCTGCTCGAAGGTAGCAAGGCCATTGCCGACGGCCACCTCGAGCACCGCGTCTCCACCCGTGGCCATGACGAGTTCGCGGTGATCGCGCGGCACTTCAACATCATGGCGGCAACGCTGCAGCAGCGTGTGCATGAACTGCAGCAGACGGCCGAGAGCCTGCGCAGCAGCAAGGCGCGCTATGCAATGGCGCTGCACGGCGCAAACGATGGCCTGTGGGACTGGGACATCAGCGCCGGAACGGCCTACTATTCCGACCGCTTCTGCCAGATCCTCGGCCTGGCACCTGGGGCACTGCAAAGCTCCCCGCAGGCGCTGCTCGACTACATCCACCCCCAGGACCTGCCCGGCTATCGCCAGCGCCTGATCGCGCACCTGAAGGGCGAGAGCGCCCAGTTCATGTTCGAGCACCGGGTGGTGCCGCCCAATGGCGAGGCGCACTGGGTGCTGATGCGCGGCGTCGCCAGCCGCGACGAGGATGGCCGTGCGATCCGTATGGCTGGCTCGCTGGGCGACATCAACCTGCGCAAGCGCGCCGAGCAACAGCTCGTGCATGACGCACTCCACGACGGGCTCACCGGGCTGCCCAACCGCGCGATGTTCATCGAGCATGTAAATCGTGCGCTGGCGCAACGCCGGCGCGGCCACGGCAAGCTGGTCGCGGTACTGACGATCAACCTCGAGCGCTTCAGCCTGGTCAATGACAGCTATGGCCATGCGGTTGGCGACGAACTCCTGCGCAGCGTCGCCCGCCACGTCGGCTCGCTGATGCGTGACGGCGACGTTTCGGCGCGCGTCGGCGGCGATCAGTTCGCCGTTCTGCTCAACGGCCTGGACGACTCGCTCGAAGCCTTGCGCATCTGCGAGGAGCTCGTCGCCCTGCCCCCCTTTGCGCCCAGCAGCGCCGAGTCGCTGCTGCATCCGCGGTGCCGGGTGGGCGTGGCACTGAGCGATGGCGAGCGCGAGGACGCCGAGTCGCTGCTGCGCGATGCCGACAACGCCTTGCACAAGGCGCGCCGCAGCGAAAGCGCCGCCATCGAGTTCTTCCAGCCATCCATGCATGCCCAGGCGCTGCGTGCCCTCAAGGTGGAGGCAGAACTGCGCACTGCCCTCGCCCACGGCGGCCTCGAGGTCTACTACCAGCCGATCGTCGACCTGAGCACACGACAGACGAGCAGCTTCGAAGCCCTTGTGCGCTGGCCCCACCCCACGCTCGGCCTGCTGTCACCGGCAGAGTTCATTCCATTGGCCGAGACCCTCGACCTGATCCACGACCTGGGCATGACGGTACTCGAGACGAGCTGCCGCGACCTGCGTGCCTGGCGCAGCCAACTCGCCGATCCGACCCCCCTGCGCGTGAGCGTCAACCTCTCCGCCCGCCAGCTCGCGCGCGCACAACTGGCCGAGGAGCTGCTCTCCGCCATCGAACGCTGCGGCGTGCCTCGCCGTCTCATCCGCTTCGAGGTGACCGAGAGCCTCCTCGCCAGCCCTGAAGGCCCCGCGCTACGCAACCTCCATGCCCTGCGCGAGGCCGGCATCGACATCCTCATCGACGACTTCGGTACCGGCTACTCCGCACTGAGCTACCTCCACACCATGCCCTGCAACCAGGTCAAGCTGGACGGCTCCTTCGTGCGCTCCATCACCCATGACGAAAGGCTGCGTGCCATCGTGCGCCACAGCATCGAACTCGCCCACGACCTCGGCATGACGGTGGTGGCAGAATGCATAGAAGAAGAAGCGCAACTCGAGATCCTGCGTGAGATGGGCTGCGACTTCGGCCAGGGCTACCTGTTCTCGCGACCGCTGGACCGGGACGCGACCTTTGCCAGCCTGCGCCGTACTACCGGAGAGTACGTTCAATGATCAGATCCTTGCTGGCAGCACTTGCCGTCGTGGCTCTGCCGGCAGCCGCCGAGACCGGCGTGGACTGGCAGTTTTCGGGCTTTGCCACCGCCGGTGCGGTGTATACCAGCTCGCACGCGCTCCAGTTCGCCCGCATCGGCATCGACGCGCCCGGCGGCAATCGAGTCGATGCCGGGCCGGACTCGGTGCTCGGCCTGCAGCTGAACGGGCGCTTCGGCGAGCGCAGCGCGGCAGTCCTGCAGTTGATCACCCGCGAAACCCAGCGTGGCGACCATACTCCGCGACCGGCACTGGCCTTCATCAGCCATGCCCTCACCCCCGCGCTCAGCGTGCGCGCCGGCCGGCTACGCAGCCCGTTCTTCATGCTGTCCGACTCGGCAGACCTCAACTACAGCCACCCATGGGTGCGACCGCCGGTCGAGGTCTATGGCCTGAACCCCTTCAGCGACATCGATGGCATCGACCTGCTATACCGCACACCGGTCGGACCAGCCCACCTCGAACTGCACCCCTACGCCGGACGCAGCCGCATTCCGGTGATCGGCGGCGGACGTGCGACGCTGGACAATCTGGTCGGGCTGAGCGTGACCATGGAGGCCGGCGAGTTCAGCATCAGCGCTGGTCATGCAATCGCGGAGCTTTCCGTTCAGCGTAGCTCGGCCCGTGTCGCGGCGCTTCCGGGCGAACTGCGCAGCCTGCTCAGCGGCGACGACGCGCGCGCCAGCTTCAGTTCGATCGGACTGCAATGGGACGACGGACGTTGGCTGTTCAGCGCCGAACTGGCACGCAACACCGCCGACGCCTTTACCAGCAGCGCACGCGGCGCCTACGCCTCGCTGGGCAGACGCAGCGGTGCATTCACGCCTTACCTCGTCCTCGCACGGCAATGGCAGGACGAACCGGCCGTCCGCCTGGCAACAGCCGACCCCGGCCTTGGCGCCCTCGTATCGGCATTCAACCGCTCGCGCAACCAGTCGCAACGCAGCCTGACCCTTGGCGTGCGCTGGGATTTTGCCAGCGCAGCCGCGCTCAAGACCGAACTCACCCACGTGCGCACCGAGCGCGGAGCCCACGGCACCTTCATCGCCCGCGGCGACCCCTTCGCACGCGGACTGGACAACCGCGCCATCAACCTGCTGAGCGTGTCCGTCGATGTGGTCTTCTGAGCGCACGCCCACCCTCGCGCTGTGCACGACGTGGCTGCTGCTCGCGCTGACGGTGCTGTGGCCGGCAGGCGCCAAGGCCGAAGAGATCGTGGTCGTGACCGCCGCACGCGGTGGGCTGACCACCCTCGATCGCGGCACCACAGAGCAGCTCTACCTGGGCCGCCGCAGCAACCTGTTCGACGGCCAAGGGGTGATGCTCATTGACCTGCCTGCCGGACCAGTTCGGGATGCGTTCTACCAACGGCTCACGCGGAAGAACCCCAGCCAGATCCGCGCCTACTGGTCACGACTGGTATTTACCGGCCGCGCCCAGCCCCCGCGCGAGGCATCGAGCGTCGATGAGGCCAGTCGCCTCGTTCTCGAATCCCAGGGCAGCATTGCCTACCTGCCGCGTACCGCCGCGAACGACCCCGGCCTCCTGATCCTGTTCAGCCTCGAATGAAAGTTGCCGGCCGGCTGCGCATCCGTGCAGCCGGCGATTGACCCTTGGGTAGGCATGTGATCTAATGCGAATCATTATTATTCGCCAGACTCTTACAAATGCTTCCCAATGACTGCGCCCATCCCCGGCCCTCCACGGGGCAAGAGACCGCCGGTGAGACCCTGCCACAGCGCCAGGGCCAGGATGCAGCCATCCGGAGCGAGCAATTGTTCGAGGGGCGGAGCACGCTCGAGATCGAGCACGAGGGATGCCGGTACTTCCTGCGCGCCACGCGCAGCGGAAAGTTGATTCTCACCAAATGAATATCACCGCCCTCAAGGGCAAAATGCGGCTGGGAGGCTAAACTATGTACGTATGCGTTTGCCTTGGGGTCACCGAACGCCAGATCGAACAGGCCGCACGCGCGGGTGCGCGCCGGCTGCGGGATCTGCGGGCGGAGTTGGGTGTGACGACCGAATGCGCGACCTGCGCACGTCATGCCCATAGCTGCCTGCGTGCGGCAATCGACTGTCAAGCCGGGAACGAGACGCTGGCCACAGCAAGGCAAACGCTGCACCCCAACCAATTTGCCCTGGAGGCCGCAGCATGAAAGGCGACAAGAAAGTCATCCAGTACCTCAACAAGCAGCTCACCATCGAGCTTACCGCCATCAACCAGTACTTCCTGCATGCGCGCATGTACAAGAACTGGGGCTTCGACCGCCTCGGCAAGCACGAGTACGACGAGTCGATCGAGGAGATGAAGCACGCCGACATGCTGATCGAACGCGTGCTCTTCCTCGAGGGCCTGCCCAACCTGCAGAACCTCAACAAGCTCCTGATCGGCGAGAACGTGCCCGAGTGCATGCAGGGCGACCTCAAGCTCGAACTGGCAGGGCGCGAGAACCTGATCGAAGCAATTGCCTACTGCGAGTCCTGTAAGGACTACGTCTCGCGGGAGCTGTTCGAGCACATTCTCGAAGACACCGAGGAGCATATCGACTACCTCGAGACCCAGCTCGGCCTCGTCGACAGCGTCGGCCTGCAGAACTACCTGCAGTCGCAGATGAAGCCAGCCGCATCCTGACCCACCGCAGCCCCGTCCAGGGGCATTCAACTGCCCCTGACGATGCCTTCTGCCGCTCACGCCGCGCCCTTTCCGCACCTATCCCCAGTGCCAGACTTCGACACGCCAGCACAGCCTCAGTCCGTTCTGGCAACGCGGGCAGTGGGACAACGCATCCAGCCAACTTCGGTAGGCGCGCCTGGGCGCCTCGCGCTGGCCACGCTCATCACGGGGCTTCACCTCGGCGGCCTTGCGGCGCTGGCCTATCTGTCGCAGGACCCGGTGATTCCCCCCGAGGTCGTCCCGATCCAGGTGTCGCTGATCGCCGGCGACCCCTTGCCGAAGCCGGCCGCGGAGACGCCGCCGGCGCCCGCTCCTGCGCCCGAGCCCGTACCAGCCCCAGAGGTCTTGCCCGTCGAGCCGCCTCCAGAGCCGCCCAAGCCGGTGGTCCGCGAACCGGAACCCCCCCCGCCCGTGGTCAAGAAGCCGCCCCCGCCCAAGCCGGTGGTCAAGCGCCCGCCCCCGCAGACGGTCACAGAGTCACCCACCGCACTCAGCGCGCCTGAAGAAGCGCCTCCGGCACCGCCTGCGCCCGCACAGGCCGCAGTGGCCGAGTCGCAGGCGCCACCGCCCGCTCCGGCAGCAGCGCCCGCAGCCGCATCGGCGGCGGCAGCACCGGTGACGGCCGCCCGCTTCGATGCCGCCTACCTGAACAACCCGCCACCGGCTTATCCGATGGCATCGCGTCGCCTGCGCGAAGAAGGCCAGGTAACCCTGCGCGTACTGGTGCAGCCGGATGGCAAGGCGAGTCAGGTCGAGATCCGCACCAGTTCGGGCTCGGACCGGCTCGACCGTGCCGCACGCGAACAGGTTGCACGATGGACCTTCGAGCCTGCCCGCCAGGGTGGCCGCAAGATCGAATCCTGGGTCCTGGTGCCCGTCGTCTTCAAACTCAAAGGAAACTGATATGGACAGTTCGCAGGCCTTCGGCCTCGCCCACCTGTGGGCGCAATCCGACCTCATCATCCGCGCTGTGGGCCTGATCCTGCTGCTGATGTCGATCACCAGCTGGTACCTGATCGTGGTCCGCGCACTGCGCCAGATGCGCGCACGCCGCCACGGCGGTGCGATCGAGGCGTTCTGGGCCGCGCCCAATCTCGAAGCGGGTCTCAAGCGCCTCAACGAGCAGGCCCCGGGCTCCCCGTTCGAGGCCCTCGCCGAACAGGGCGCCGCGGCTGCCCAGCACGTCCGCCGCCATACGCACAAGGAGACGCTGGGCGGCACGCTCGATGCCGACGAGGTGATCACGCGCGCGCTGCGCAAGTCGATCGCACTATCGACAGCAGCGCTCGAGGCAGGGCTCACGGTGCTCGCCTCTATCGGCTCGACCGCACCCTTCATCGGCCTGTTCGGCACCGTGTGGGGTATCTACCACGCACTCGTCAACATCAGCGCCTCCGGCATGGCCACCCTGGACAAGGTTGCCGGCCCGGTCGGCGAAGCGCTCATCATGACCGCCTTCGGCCTGTTCGTTGCGATCCCGGCAGTGCTCGCCTATAACGCCATCACGCGTGCGAACCGGGTGGAGCTGTCCGAGCTCGACGCCTTCGCCCACGACCTCCATGCCGCCTTCTCGACCGGCTCGCGCATCGCCGCGGTGAGCGCCCGCCAAGGCCAGCCC
The DNA here is from genome assembly GCF_029588855.1 of Thauera mechernichensis. Lineage (NCBI taxonomy): Bacteria > Pseudomonadati > Pseudomonadota > Betaproteobacteria > Rhodocyclales > Zoogloeaceae > Thauera > Thauera mechernichensis. The sequence continues at coordinate 450,898 of NZ_JARQZE010000001.1, forward strand.
GAGGCGGCCTCACGCGCCTCGAGCCTGAACCCGGCACCGAACCACGGAGCTGCATGATGGCCTTCGGCGGATTCAGCCAGGGGGACAACCGTCCGCTGCAGAGCGAGATCAACATGGTCCCGCTCATCGACGTCATGCTCGTGCTGCTGATCGTGTTCATGATCACCGCGCCCTTGCTGACGCACTCGGTCAAGATCGATCTGCCGCAGGCGTCGAGCGCACCGACCGATCAGAAGCCCGAGACCGTGGCGCTTTCGCTCGATGGCGAAGGACGCATCTTCTGGAACAACGACGAGATCGACCCGCTCACCCTGCCCGAGCGTCTGGCTGCCACAGCAGCGCAGACTCCGCAGCCCGAACTGCATCTGCGTGCCGACCGCAATACGCGCTATGAGTCGATCGCCGACGTGATGTCGAAGGCGCGCAGCGCTGGCGTCGAGAAAATGGGCTTCGTGACCCTGCCGGAGCATTGAGGACCGTGCGGGGCGAGCAGCCCCGCACAACGAAACCGGGGGCGCTGCATTGCTGCAGCGCCCCCGGTTTTTCTGAAGCAAGCGGCCGCGTTGCGCTCAAGCGCTGCGGTTGCGCACCCTGACGATGACATCAACCTCTTCCAGCTCCACGCCAGCTGGCAGGCGCGGCGCGCCGATCACCTCGATCTCGTCGGCGGCGAGGTCGCGCACCTCGCCGGTATCCATGTTGTAGAGGTGAAAATGCGGCGTGGTGGTGGAGTCGTACACGATGCGCTGCGGATCAACGAACAATTCGCGTACGAGGTGCTTCTCGGTGAACAGCCGCAAGGTGTTGTACACCGTGGCGCGCGAAACATCGGGCGCAGTGGCCTTGACAGTGGCCCATATCTGGTCGGCCGACATGTGCACCGGTGCCGAAAACAGCACGCGTGCAATCTCGATCCGCTGCTGGGTGACGGGGACACCGGCCTTGCGCAGGCAGGCGATGGCATCGTCGGTGGTGTATGCGTTCATGGGCTATCCAGGGCATGGCGCGCAAAAAAGCGTGCTATGCAGCAAATTCATTGACGATGGAATCGTGAACGGCTTCCCGGGTAAACGTCAACAGGCGTACGTACCCTGCGGCACGCACGCCTGCGAAGCAATCGGCAGCCAGTCACACAGCACTGGCTGCCAGAGCCCTCTCCCACGCTTACTTGAAGGGATCCGGACGCGGCGTTGCGTTGCTCGACGGCGGCAGGATCGGCATGGTGAGTTGCGGCTGGTCACCGGTCATCGTCTTCAGGAAGGCGACGATCTTGCCGATTTCGTCGTCACTATAGGTGCGTCCGAGCTGCAGGCGGCCCATGATATCCACCGCCTGCTCCAGCGTGGCAGCTTCACCGTCATGGAAGTAGGGGTAGGTCATTTCGACGTTGCGCAGCGTCGGCACCTTGAAGTTGAAGCGGTCCGCATCAACCCCAGTGACTGCCGAGCGCCCTTCGGCCGGCGAAGTCGACTGGTACGGCTCAACCAGGCCCATGCGCTGGAACGAGGTACCACCGGCAGCAGGACCGTTGTGGCAAGCCACGCAGCCGCTTTCCTTGAACAGCGTGTAGCCGGCGAGTTCCTTGGCGTCGAGCGCCTTGTCGTCGCCCTTGAGCCACTTGTCGAAGCGCGAGTTCGGCGTGACGAGGGTCTCCTCGAAGGCCGCGATCGCACTGGTCACCATGTCCATGTCGATCTGTTCCTTGCCGAACACACCCTTGAACTCGGCAACGTAGCCCGGAATCGACTGCAGCACGTCGAGCGCCAGCGTATGCGGCATGTTCATCTCGACATCGGCCTGGATCGGGCCACCAGCCTGCTCCTGCAGGTTTGCGGCACGACCGTCCCAGAACTGGGCGATGGCAAGGCTGGAGTTGAGAACGGTCGGCGAGTTCACCGGACCTGCCTTCCAACCATGGCCGATCGAGGTCTTGAGGTTGTCGGTACCACCGCGCGACAGGTTGTGACAGGTATTGCAGGAGATGATGCCGGACATCGACAGGCGGGGTTCGAACCACAGCTTCTTGCCCAGTTCGACCTTGGCGGGGTTCTCGACCTTGGCGGGTTGGATCGGCTGGATCGGCTCATCACGGACCGTTGCAGCCCATGCGCTGCCCGCAACCATCATCGCCACCGCCACACTCATCGTCTTCAGCTTGAACATCTTGCTTCTCCTTGACTTGCCATTCGAACCGTTCGCTGGAACCCGGGATAACAAACCATCGGGCTTGTTGTCTTTTAGACGGCGTCCAGATATTGGCGCCCATTAGACGCCTGGCTGACGTACCCGATCTTGACTTTAGTCAAGCTTTCTTCCGATGAACCAAGTCGGCGTCCATAGGTCGGTTCAGCCTGCACGGGCTTCAATCCGATACAAAGACGCTGTGGCCGCTCCGTTATGCTGCAAACGTCCTGACACGCTCGTTCCCGTGCGCTGTCGCCAACTGCCAAGACTCGCAATGCAGAACTCCAACGCTCTTCCCAAGCCCCGCACAACCGGTCGCCGTACCGTCCTGGCGGCGCTCACGATCTCCGCAGCACTTGTCGTCGGCGCATGGCTCGCCTGGCCAAAGCTTTTCGGCGAGCGCGATCCGCTCGCGCAATACCAGCTCGCAACCGTCCAGCGCGGCACGGTCGAGGACGTGGTCACCGCCACCGGGACCCTGCAACCGCGCGATTACGTGGATGTGGGGGCACAGGTTTCAGGTCAGCTCGAGAGGATCCACGTCGAGGTCGGCAGCGAGGTCAAGGAGGGCGATCTGCTCGCTCAGATCGACCCGACGGTCTACCTCGCACGGGTCGATGCGTCACGCGCACAGTTGCGCAACCTGCGCGCCCAGCTGAAGGACCGCGAGGCTCAGCTCGCGCTCGCCCACATCCAGCTGCGCCGACAACGTGCATTGATGGCCGAAGACGCGAGCACCCAGGAAAACCTGCAGACCGCCGAGGCCTCGGCGAAATCGGCCGAGGCCCAGCTCGAGGCCTTGCGGGCGCAGATCGAACAGATCGAATCCACCCTGCGCGCGGACGAAGCCAACCTCCAGTACGCCCGCATCCTGTCGCCGATGGCCGGAACGGTGGTCTCGATCACCGCACGCCAGGGCCAGACCCTCAATACCAACCAGCAGGCGCCGGTCGTGATGCGCATCGCCGACCTGAGCACGATGACGGTTCAGACCCAGGTCTCCGAGGCCGACATCAGTCGCCTCAAGCTCGGCATGGAGGCCTACTTCACTACCTTGGGCGGCGCCGGCAAGCGCTGGTACGGAAGGCTGGAGAAGATCGAGCCAACGCCGACGGTGACCAACAATGTCGTGCTCTACAACGCGCTCTTCGACGTGCCCAACCCCGACGGCAAACTGATGACGCAGATGACCGCCCAGGTCTTCTTCGTCGTTGCACAGGCCAAGGATGCGCTGCTGATCCCGATGGCAGCGCTCTCGCAGGGCGCAGTGCGCACGCCGCAGCCCGGCAGTGCAAGCACGTCGACGGCACCCGGCGCCACGCCTGGCAACGCCCGCGCTGACGGCCAGGGGCGGCGACCAGGCGCCCGCGACTCGGCCTCCATGGCGGGTACGCGTACGCTGAGGGTCGTCGGCGAGCGCGGCACGCTTGAGGAACGCAGCGTCGAGATCGGCGTCACCAACCGTGTCCAGGCTCAGGTGCTGAGCGGCGTACGAGAGGGCGAGCGCGTGGTCGCGGGCATCGTGAGCGGCGCTGCCGCAGGCAACCGTCCGCCGATGACGCCGCGGCTATGAAAGTCGAACAGCTCCCACCGCCGGCATCGGCCCCCTTGCCCGCGACCGCCACGACACCACTGATCGCACTCTCTGGGGTTACGCGCAGCTTCGTCACCGGCGAGGTCGAGACACAGGTGCTGCACGGTATCGACCTCGAGATCTTCCCCGGCGAGTTCGTCGCCATCGTCGGCGCGTCGGGCTCGGGCAAGTCGACGCTGATGAACATCCTCGGCTGCCTCGATCGACCCAGTAGCGGCACCTATCGCTTCATGGGCGAGGACGTCGCCGGCTTCGACCGCGACGCGCTCGCACGCCTGCGCCGCGAGGCCTTCGGCTTCGTGTTCCAGAGCTACAACCTGATCGGCGGCGCCAGCGCGCGCGACAACGTCGAGGTGCCGGCGGTGTATTCGGGCATGCCGCCTGAGGAGCGCCACGCCCGTGCCGAGTCGCTGCTCGCCACGCTCGGCCTGGGCGAGCGCATCCACCACCGCCCCAGCCAGCTCTCCGGCGGCCAGCAGCAGCGCGTGTCGATTGCACGCGCGCTGATGAACGGCGGCCGCATCATACTTGCCGACGAGCCCACCGGCGCCCTCGACAGCAAGAGCGGCGCCGAGGTGATGAAGCTGCTGCGCGAGCTGTCAGCCGCCGGCCACACCATCATCCTGATCACCCACGAGCGCGAGGTCGCCGAGCAAGCGAGCCGCATCATCGAGATCCGCGACGGACGCATCGTCGGTGACCCCGGTCCGCACCCGCCGCAGAGCGAGGAGCCCGACTTCGCCCCCCATGTGGACCGCACGTCACCGCTGTCGGACGTCGTCGAGGCCACCCGCACCGCGCTGCGCGCACTGCGCGCCAACCTGTTCCGCGCCATCCTCACCTTGCTCGGCATCGTCATCGGCGTGGCTTCGGTGATCGCCATGCTGGCAATCGGCGACGGCGCCAAACAGAAGGTGATCGACCAGGTCAGCGCGATGGGCACCAATCTGCTTACCGTGCGTCCCGGCGCGCCCAACACGCGCGGCCGCGACGCCCCGGCGACGCTGGTGATCGAGGACGTGCAGGCGATCGCCGAACTGCCCAACATCCTTGCCTCGGTCCCAGAGCAGGGCGGCACCATAACCATCCGCGCCGGCAACGTCGACCACCGCACCAGCGTCAACGGCACCTCGGCCGACTACGTGGTCGCGCGCACCTGGGTACCGGCCAGCGGCACCTTCTTCAGTGCCGAGGACGAGGCCCGCTACGCCACCGTGGCCGTACTCGGGCAGACCGTCGCCAATGCCTTGTTCCCGGCGGGCAACGCGGTAGGCGAGTTCGTGCTGGTCAACAACATCCCCTTCCAGGTCGTCGGCGTGATGTCGCCCAAGGGCGCCACGCCATGGGGGCAGGACCAGGACGACATCGTCTTCGTGCCCTACACCACGGGCAGCCTGCGCATCACAGGCCAGCGCTTCTTGCGCAACGTGACCGTCGCCGTGGAGGACGTCTCGCGCATCGACGAATCGCAGGCCGATGTGCACGCCCTGCTGCTCGCGCGGCACGGCGTCGAGGACTTCCAGATCCGCAACATGGCCTCGGTGATCGACACCGTGTCCGAGACGCAGAACACGCTCACCATCTTGCTCGGTACGGTGGCGGCGATTTCGTTGCTGGTGGGCGGCATCGGTGTCATGAACATCATGCTGGTGTCGGTCACCGAGCGCACACGCGAGATCGGCATCCGCATGGCCACCGGCGCACGCATGAAGAACATCCTGCAGCAGTTCCTGATCGAGGCGCTGGTGGTGTCCGCCGTCGGCGGGCTGATCGGCGTGGCAGTGGGCCTGGGCAGCGCGGCGATCATCGAGCGCTTCGGCACCGCTGTGCAATATTCGTTGACGCCGGTCGTACTCGCCTTCAGCTGCGCCTTCCTGACCGGCCTGATCTTCGGCTACCTGCCTGCACGCAAGGCAGCCCGCCTGGATCCGGTCGTCGCCCTCGCTTCCGAATGAACCCTCGCCGCCTTACGCACTCCCGCCTCGACACCGCAGGCCAGCCTGCGGCCAACCCCGTTAGCGCCCCCATGCAGCCCACCCGACGCAGCCTTCTTCCCCTCATTGCCACCCTGCTCGCGACCGGTTGCGCGATCACCGAACCGATCGCCCGCCCGACGCTCTCCGTACCGAGTGCATGGTCGGAGCGCGCTACCGAAAGCGGCGACGCTGTCGCCACCGACTGGTGGCATGACTTCGGTGCTCCCGAGCTGGATGCGCTCATTACCGAGGCGATGTCCGCCGCCCCCGACCTGCGCATCCAGGCCGAGCGCGTCGTGCAGGCCGAACTTGCGCTGCGCCAGGCCGGCGCCTCGCTCTTTCCGGCGCTCAACCTGAGCGGCGGCAGCGGCACACGCAACGTCGACGGCAGGGAGTCCGGCTCCACCGACCTGAGCCTCGGCGCCAGCTACGAACTCGATCTCTGGGGCCGCATCGCCGCCGGGGCCGATGCCAGCCGCGCCAGCCTGGTCGCCACCCGCCATGACTACGATGCCGCCCGCCTGTCGATGAGTGCGAGCGTGGCCACCACCTGGTTCCAGGTGCTCGCGCTGCAGGAGCGCATCGACATCGCGCGCCGGAACCTCGACATCGCCGAGCGCGTCTTGCGTGTCGTGCAGGCCCGCTACGACAACGGCGCGGCCTCCGCGCTGGAGTTGAGCCAGCAGCGCAGCACCGTACTCAACCAGCGCAAGGCGATCGAACCGCTGGAAGTGCAGCTGCGCCAGACGCGCAGCGCGCTTGCCATCCTGCTCGGACGCAGTCCGCAAGCCAGCGTCGCGGCCGACGTACGGCTGCATTCCCTGCACGTGCCACATGTCAGCGCCGGCCTGCCCTCGGACCTGCTACTGCGCCGCCCGGACATCGCCGCCAGCGAAGCTCGGCTCGAGGCCGCGGCCGCCAACATCGCCGCGGCGCGCGCCGCCCTGCTGCCCAGCATCAGTCTGTCGGCAGGCGCAGGCATCGGCAGCGCCGCCCTGCTCTCGCTCGCCGACACCACACGCACGCTGTCGCTTTCGGCTAGCGTGGTGCAGAAGATCTTCGATGGCGGCCGCCTGCGCACCGAGGTCGAACTGCAGCGCTCACGCCAGCGCGAGCTGCTCGAAACCCACCGCCGCACCCTTCTCGTCGCCCTCAAGGAAGTGGAGGATGCCCTCGCGGACAGTGCACGCGATGCCAACCAGGAAGCTGTCCAGCGCGAGATCCTCGCCGAGGCCGAGCGCAGCCTGCGCCTGGCCGAGCTGCGTTACCGCGAAGGCGCCGACGGCCTGCTCACCGTGCTCGACGCCCAGCGGACCCTGTTCTCAGCCCAGGACCAGCTCGCCCAACTGCAGCTGGCGCGCCTGAGCAATGCGGTCGGCATGTACAGAGCACTGGGAGGCGGATGGCGCAATGCAGCCCCTTAATACGAATTGTTCGCAGTCTTATTGACATGGCACGCCCATAGACCGAGAATGGTAAGCATCTGCAACAGCAGATCGTGATACCCGCTGCAGGCCCGCGTCTGCACGTCGCGGCGGGTATCGCCTAAGCCAGCCAGCCACTCCGCCCGTGCGGATCAGCCAGCCAAGCCAGCCCGAGTCAGCTTGACCTGGAGATCCGCACGTCTCCCGTCGCAACACGATGCAGCCCCCCCTAGCGCCCCCGACGCGGCAGGCGGGGGCAGCATCCTGTTGCCTGGAGCACGCTCTGCCGAACCACCAAGCACGGGCTGATCACCCCCGGATGTATCGACCAACCGTGATCAGGAAGACCCGATGTCATTGAAGCAATCGCAGGCCTTGCGCCCTAACTCGCTGCGCAAACGTCCCATCGTCACCGCAATCGCCGTCGGCCTGTCCAGCTTCATGCTGGCACCGGCAAGCGCTCTCGCTCAAGCACAAGCGCAGGCGAACGCCGAAGAGGCCAGCCTGCAGACCGTACGTGTCGTCGATACTGCGCTCGAAGCAAACCCCAACGCGGAACCAGGCGTCCCCTACAAGGCCAAGTACTCGGGTGACGAACGCCACAAGCGCCCGCTCGCCGAGACGGCACAGAACATCCAGGTCCTGACCAAGGCACAGATCGAGGACTCCGGCTACACCGACCTGCGCGAGATTCTCGACGCCCAGCCCGGCATCACGCTGGGCACAGGCGAGAACGGCAACGCCTTCGGCGACCGCTACATCATCCGCGGCCAGGAGGCACGCAGCGACGTCTTCGTGGACGGTCTGCGCGACCCCGGCATGACGATCCGCGAAAGCTTCGCCACCGAGCAGGTCGAGATCTCCAAGGGCCCCAACTCGAGCTTTGCCGGCCGCGGCACCTCCGGCGGCGCGGTGAACTCGGTCACCAAGCAGGCCACCACCGACTACACCTACACCCGCCTGTCGACCGGGTTCGGCACCGACAAGTACACCCGCCTTACGCTGGACACCAACCAGGTTGTGACCGAGGACTTCGCCCTGCGTGCCAACCTGCTCTACGGCTACCAGGAAGTACCCGACCGCGCCCCGACCGACCGCGACCGCAAGGGCGTTGCACTGTCGGGCTTCTGGACGCCCACCGACAAACTCGACCTCACGCTCGATTACTACGGGATGCGCGCGGAGGACAACCCCGACATGGGCAGCTTCCTGCAAGGCACCGTGCCCAACCGCAAGCCAGCGAAGAACGTACCGGTGTACGCCCAGCAGCAGGACTTCCTGAGTTCCGATGTCGACACCTTCACCGCCCGCGTGCGCTACAAGTTCGACCAGGACACCCGCATCACGAACCTCACCCGCCTGGGCATGGCCGACAACGGCTATGTCGTCACCGGCGCGCGCGCTGCCACCTTCGGCGCCAATGACCCCCGCGCCGGGGCTTCGACGATCTCGCTCAGCACGCACCAGGGCTGGCAAGAGGTCGACTACTTCGTCAACCAGACCAACCTGCACCTGGACCGCGTCATCGGCGGGCTCAAGCACGAATTCATCTTCGGCCTCGAGTATTCGGACCACAAGGTGCTCAACGGCGTCTATCGCATCGCCAATTCGGGGCAGAACTGCATCACCGGCAATACCTCGACGACCAACAACAACTGGTGCGTCACCAACTCGGACGGCAGCACCGTCAATGGCGTCAATACGCTGATGAACCGCAGCATCACGCGCGGCCCGTGGGACCAGGACTGGAACGTCAAGACCGTCTCGCTATCGCTCATGGACACGGTCGACCTCAATGACAAGTGGACCGCCTTTGCCGGCCTGCGCTGGGACCGCTACGACTACAGCCAGACGATCCAGAACACGACGACTCTGGCGCGCACGCCATATAACCTGACTGACTCGCTGTGGAACGGCCACATCGGCCTGACCTACAAGTTCCGTCCGGACGCCAATGTGTATGCCAGCTACTCCACCGCTAGCGACATCAACGGCGGCGAGTCGGACGTTGGCACCAATGCCGGCTACGGCGGCTTCATCCCGGGCGCGGCCAAGCCCGAGAAGACCGAACTTATCGAGCTCGGCACGAAGTGGAACCTGATGGGCGAGAAGCTGCTGGCAACCGCTGCCGTATTCCAGATCACCAAGACCGACGTCATGGAAGGCAACGGCTACACGGCAACCGGCACCTTCAATTCGTCCGAAAACCGCGTCCGCGGCATCGAACTCGGCCTCACCGGCATGATCACCGACAAGCTGACCGCACAGGCCGGTATCGCGATCATGGAGGCCGAGGTGCTGAAATCGGCCACGCCGTCCCGCGTCGGCAAGACGCTCAGCAACTTCGCCGACACCAGCGCCCACGTCCAGCTCAAGTACCAGGCGACGGACAAGTTCTCGTTCGGCGGCGCAGCCAAGTACGAGAGCGAGAAGTACGCCGGCCAGCCGGACACCGCAGCCAGTTTCAACGCAACGACTGGGCAGTACACGCAGCCGATTCCCGCCTACACGGTACTCGACTTGTTCGCCAACTACCGCATCAACAAGAACATGGATGTGCGCCTGAATGTCGGCAACGTGACCAACAAGGACTACTACACGGCGGCCTACCAGTCGGGCTCCTTCCTTTACAAGGGTGACGCACGCAATGCCCGCGTGACCCTGAACTACGATTTCTGAACCTCGTAGTGTTTCATCCGGCCGGGCGACGCGTCACTGCGCCGCCCGGCCGTTCCCGTTCAACAGGCAAGCCTGCGGAGCCGTTCATGCACACCGAAGCACCATCGCACCCTGCACCTCGATCCATTCGTATTTCCCGTCGCCGCGCACTGCAGGCGCTCACGGCTGGCATCGCCGGCACCGCGCTGCCACGCTGGGCCCTGGCCGCACCGGAAGGCGCCCGCGCGGTCGTGGGTGCAGCCTGGCGTGGGCCGCGCGCGGACGACCAGAACTTCGCCGGCACCCTGGTTGCGGACTGGGAAGCACGCACGCTCGGTTTCGGCTACAAGCTGGCTCTGCCGAGCCGGCCACACGGCCTGATGGCGGAGCCCGACGGCGGACTGCTGGTCTGCAGCGCACGCCCCGGCACCTGGCTGCTACGCTGCGACGCACAGGGCAATGTCGTCCAGCAGCTCGACGTTCAGAAAGAAGGCATGTGCCGCCTTGGCGGCCATGTCATCGTCTCGGCCAACGGCGAACACCTGTACACCACCGAAACCGACTTCAGCAGCGGCAAGGGCAAGATTGGCGTGCGCGACCGCCGCAGCCTGCGCAAGCTTGCAGAATGGGACACCCATGGCCTCGACCCGCACCAGTTGCTGCTCGACGCCCAGGGTCACCTCTTCGTCGCCAATGGCGGCATCCCGCGCAGCTTGGAGGACAAGAAGTTCGATATCCATCGCATGGACGCGTCGCTGGTGCGCATCGACACTGCCAACGGTGCCCTGCTCGGCCAGTGGCGTGTCGACGACCCGCGGCTTAGCCTGCGTCACATGGCGTGGAGCCGACCGCCGCAGGAAGGCGACGCCCTGCTCGGGATCGCAATGCAGGCTGAGCACGACCTCGAGGCCGACCGCCGTCGCGCGCCAATCCTGGCCGTGTTCGATGGCGAGCACCTGAGCATCCCCACCCAGGAGAACGATGGTATCGGCTACGCCGGCGACATCGCCCCGGCACTCCATGACGGTTTCGCACTCTCCAGCCACCAGGCCGACGTGACCAACCTGTGGCATCCCGGGCTGCCCGAGCGCATGCGACCCATCGTACAGCTCAAGGCATCCTACGCCCTCAGCGGCTGGCATGGCCCCGCCGACGGCGGAGGCGTCCTGGTGTCGACCGCCTACGGACTGGCCCGCTGGCACCCGAGCGCACAAGCAAATCTGCTGCCCTGGCCCGAACCAATGGCACTGGACAACCACTGGATCCTGCTCTCGGAGGCCTGACGACGGCAGGTGGCGGGCGAGCCCTGCTCAAGGGCAGGGCAAAGCAGTAACAACTTGATTCTTACAAATGATATCAGTTATCATTATCGATTACATGTAGCCAGCCACCTGTGCACCCCCTTGAGGCCGTGCGCGCAGGAAGCCAGCCAAGCCTCCTGCATGCAACCCACTCAAAGGAATTCACCTCGATGGCCTACGCCAACAATCAGCGCGCGCGCATTCCAGCGCTGCGCCCATGTTCAGCCGCATTACTGCTCGCCTTGTCCCTCCCGACTGCTGCTCAGGAGGCACGCCAACTCGGCGCAGTGGTCGTTTCTGCCTCCGGCTTCGAGCAGGAGGTGCGAACAGCCCCCGCATCCATCTCGGTCGTGACGCGCGAGACCCTGGAAAGCAAGCAATTCCGTGACCTGGCCGAAGCCCTGAGCGATATCGAAGGGGTCGACGTCCGCGGCGCAACGGGCAAGACCGGCGGCCTGAACATCAGCATTCGCGGCTTGCCCTCGGAGTACACCCTCATCCTGATCGATGGTCGGCGCCAGAGCGTGGCCGCTGACGTCGCACCCAACGGCTTCGGCGATGCGCTTACCAGCTTCATGCCACCACTCTCCGCCATCGAACGCATCGAGGTGATCCGTGGCCCCATGGCAACCCTTTACGGCGCCGATGCCATGGGCGGTGTCGTCAACATCATCACCCGCAAGGTTGCTCAGACCTGGAACGGTACCGTGGGCGTGGAGATGGGGCTGCCGCAGGACGGTGGCGACTCCGACGCCCAGCGCCTGAACATCTACGCCAATGGCCCCATCCAGCACGATGTGCTGGGTGTGGCAGTGCGTGGCAGCATCTACCGCCGGGGAGAGGCCGAAAGGTTGCGTCCCGCAGCCGCTCTGGGCGCCGCGGGTGGTCGCGACCCGGCAACGCCGCAGAGCCGACAGTACAACCTCGGGGCCCGCTTCATGCTTACCCCAGACAAGGACAACGACATCTGGCTGGACCTGGAGCAGAACCGGACCTGGTACAACAACGATGACTGCCGTCTCGGCCGTCTCGACCGCCTCAACTGCGCCACAGGAGCGACCGTCGCGCAGTCCTTCGGCTACCGTGACTACCTCCGCTTCAATCAGGATCAGATCGCGATCGGCCACACCAGCCGGCTGGATTTCGGCGTACTTGAATCCAGTTTGACGCGCACCGTCGTGGAGACCCAAGGACGTACCATCCCGACCGACGCACGAAGTGCAGGCAGTCCCGACATCGGCAAGGATCGCAAACTCGAAACCACGAACACCTTGTTCGATACCAAGCTGGTGACCGCACTCGGCGAGGCCAACGTACTGACTGTTGGCGGGCAGTGGTGGAAGGCCGAGCTCGAGGACGGATTGCTCCGCAAACGCCACGACCAGACCATGTGGTCGCTGTTTGCGGAAGACGAATGGAGCATCACCCAGTCGCTGGTGGCGACCTTTGGCCTGCGTCACGATGACCACGAACGTTTCGGCAACCAGTTGAGCCCACGCGCCTATCTCGTATGGACCGCCAGCGACAGCTGGACGGTCAAGGGTGGGGTCAGCACCGGTTTCAAGGCGCCCAACGTGAACCAGCTCATCGATGGCGTCAATGGCATCAGCGGCCAGGGCCTGACCATCAATATCGGCAACCCGAACCTCCAGCCGGAGAAGAGCGTCAGCACGGAAGTCGGTTTCCTGTATGACAATCGGCACGGCAGCAGTGCCGGCATCACCGTGTTCAGGAACGACATCCGCGACAAGATCGTCAGCGGCGCCGGTGACTGCGCCATCGACCCCATTTCCAGTTGCGCAGCCAACCCAACCGCAACCTACGCCCTCAACCAGGACAAGGCGAAGACATGGGGCGTCGAGCTCAACGGCCGCATTGCGCTGGCAGCGCGATGGGCACTCAGCATGAACTACACCTGGACAGACAGCGAGCTGATCCAGGACGGAGAGAAGGTCGGCAAGCTCAGCGACACGGCCGAACACATGGCAAACACCCAGCTGCAATGGTCCGCCACGGACAAGCTCAACCTTTGGCTGCGTGGCGAGTACCGAGGCAAGAGCCGCCGCTTCGACAAGGATCCGCGCTTCCTGACCGGCAACTCACTGCGTGAATACGCGGTGACGGGCGAGTACATCAAGGACTACACCCTGTTCCATCTGGGCGGCAGCTACAAGTACTCGAAGGGTGTGACGCTCAACGCCAACATCTTCAACCTGTTCGACAAGGACTTCCGCAACACCCAGGTCTACACAAACACGGCCGGCAACCCCGTCGTGACGGGGGACTACTTCAGCTCCATGCAGGCAACCAAGGGTACCGTGCCGAGCGGAAGGACGCTGTGGGTCTCCGCGACCATCGACTTCTGAGTCCGCAGCACCACGGGAGAGGCGCAACACCGCCTCTCCCGCTCACGGCAACGCCAATGCACGACACAACCGCAACAGCCCATCCGTCTAGGTCGTCGCCAGCCCAGCGTCGAGCGTGGTGGCTACGCGCCCTCCACCAGTGGCACTGGATCAGCTCCGCCGTTTCCCTGTTCGGGATGCTGATGTTTGCCATCACCGGCATCACGCTCAACCATGCCGGCGCGATAGAGTCGAAGCCACGCATCGAGACGCGGGTGGAGGCCATGCCCACGGCACTGGTCGAAACCTTGCGACTGGTCGCCGCCAATCCGCCGTCCGCAGGGCAGTCGCTGCCGGCGGATGCAGTGGCCTGGGTCGGACACGCACTCGACGTGCGTCTGCCCAGCGGCGCAGCCGAGTGGTCCGAGGGGGAGATTTATCTCGCCCTGCCCCGCCCCGGTGGCGATGCCTGGTTGCGCCTGGACCTCGAGGCCGGCGAGGCCGAGTACGAACTTACCGATCGCGGCTGGATCGCCTGGCTCAACGACCTTCACAAGGGTCGCAACACGGGCGAAGCCTGGCGCTGGTTCATCGACATCTTCGCTGTGGCCTGCGTGCTGTTCTCGCTCACCGGACTGCTGATCCTGCAAGCGCATGCAGCCAACCGGCCGGCGGTGTGGCCAACGGTCGGTTTCGGCGTGGTGCTGCCCGTACTGCTGGCCCTGTTGTTCATTCATTGACCTGCCCAACCTACTGGAGCTGAAATGCACAAGCCCCTGATCATGGCCGCTGCCCTCGCCTTCGGCACCGGCCTGGCCACTTTCGCAACTGCTGGGGGAATCGACGTCGAGATCGAACTGCCGCGCATCGATGTGTCGGACTACCGCCGTCCCTACGTCGCCGCCTGGATCGAGCGCCCGGACAATAGCGTCGCCGCCAATCTAGCCGTCTGGTACGACGTCAAGATGCGCAACGGCGAAGGCGCGAAATGGCTCAAGGACATGCGGCTGTGGTGGCGGCGCAGCGGCCGCGAGCTCGAAGTGCCGATCGACGGCATCACCAGCGCCACGCGCCAGCCGGGCAAGCACACCCTGAGCTTCACCACTGGCCAAGAACCTCTGGGCACGCTTGCGGCAGGCGATTACCGCCTGGTGGTGGAAGCATCGCGCGAACACGGCGGCCGAGAAGTGATCACGCTGCCACTGACATGGCCACCCACTGTAGCCACTCGCACCGAAGCGCACGGCGAGCATGAGATCACGTCGGTCGTAGTGCAGCTCAAGCCCTGAGCACCTTGCCCCCGCGCCACCAACCCATGCATAACGTCACGAGGCCCCTGATGTCACTCAAGAACGCCCTCCGCCACCGACTCGCACGCCTGAGTCTGTCGCTCGCAGTCCTGCCGGCCACCCTGAGCGCACCGCTTGCGCATGCGCACGAGGCCTGGCTGCTGCCCTCTTCAACGGTACTGTCGAGCACGGGCTACGTCACGATCGACGGCGCGGTCTCCAACGACCTGTTCTTTTTCAACTACCGTCCGATGATGGTCCGCGACAACCTCGTCATCAGCGCACCGGACGGCAGCACCGTGCAGCCGGAGAACCTCCTTCAGGGCCAGTTGCGTACCGTTTTCGACGCCAACCTGCAGGCCGCTGGCACCTATCGTATCGCACTGGTCAATGCGAGCCTCATGGCGAGCTGGAAAGAAAATGGTGAGACCAAGCGCTGGCGCGGCAGTCACGAGGATCTGGCTGCCAGCGTTCCGGCCAATGCCGAAGAGCTTGTCATCCGCGAGGGCAACAGCCGCATCGAGACCTTCATCACGGTGGGACGTCCAAGCGAGCTCAAGCCAAGCGGACGCGGTCTCGAGTTGCTGCCCGTGACCCACCCGAATGATCTCTATGCCGGCGACCCGGCAACGCTCGCTTTCGTCATCGACGGTAAGCCTGCAGCGAACATCGAGGTCGAGATCATGGCCGGCAGCACGCGCTATCGCGACCAGCTGGAAAAACAGAAGCTGGTGACCGATGCACAAGGCAGGATCACTCACACCTGGCCTGCACCGGGAATGTATTACCTGAAGACGACGGTCGACGGCCAAAGCGATACCATGCAGAACACCGAGCGACGCCTTTCCTACGTTGCGACACTGGAAGTGCTCGCGCAATGAAGCTTGGCACGAGCCCGGTTCGGCAACTCACGAGCGGACTGCACAAGGGATGATCGCGCTCGAGCTGCCCCGCCTAGGCGCCGCAGCTGGGGTCCTTGCCGCATATGCGGTGCTCTGCCTGCAAAGCTGGCGTCAGTATCGCCGGCTTGCAGGCAGAACAGTAACGGCCACAGCTGCCGATGGCGTGCTTATCGCCTACGCCAGCCAAAGCGGCTTTGCTGCCGAACTTGCCGACGAGGCCGTTCAGGCACTGGGTAGCGCGGGGGCGCAGGCGACCTTGCTCGCGCTGGACCAGATCGACGAACGTCTGCTCGAGTCCTTTTCATCGGCCCTGTTCATCGTCAGCACCTGCGGCGAGGGTGATGCGCCCGACAACGCTGCCCGCTTCGCCGACACCCTGATGCGCGAGACCGCCGGGGACGAAACGGCAGAACTCCCGCTTGACCTGCAGTATGGCCTGCTGGCACTGGGCGATCGCAGCTACAACCACTATTGCGGCTTCGGCCGCAGGCTCGACGCTTGGCTGGAAAGCCGTGGCGCTCGGCGTATCTTTCCGCGTATCGAGGTGGATCGCGCCAACACAGAGGCGCTGCGGGCCTGGCGCCATCAGCTGGCGGCCTTTGTCGGCATTGCCGAACTGGATGCGCTCCGGTTGCCGGCAACCCGCCCCTGGCGGATCCGTCGCAGCACGCTGCTCAATCCGGGAAGTGCGGGGGCCGCCGTCCATCATGTCGAACTCGAGGCGCTCGCCGACGATGCAAGCGCCGAGGCACCGAACTGGGAGGCCGGCGACTTGCTGCAGCTCTACCCAGCTGATGGCGATGCTTACCCGCGAGACTACTCGATCGCCTCCCTGCCGGAGGATGGGGCTGTACATCTGCTCGTGCGCCGCGTGATCGGCGCCGACTCGAAGCCGGGCGTCATGTCCTCGCGCCTCACAGCACCGGACGCGGTCGGCACGATGGTACGCGGACGCATCCGCAGCCATCAGAACTTCCGCATCGGTGACAACAGCTCACGCCCACTGCTACTGATTGGCAACGGCACTGGACTTGCGGGACTGCTAGCCCACCTGCGCCAGCGCGCACGCAACGGCGACGGCCGCAATTGGCTGGTCTTCGGCGAACGCAACGCCGCCTGCGACGACTTTCACGGTTCCGAACTCGACGATCTACAGGGCCGCGACCTGCTCGCGCGTTGCGATCGCGTGTTTTCGCGCGACCTGCCGGCACGCGAATACGTGCAGGACCGGCTATTGCGTGCTGCGGACACGGTACGCGAATGGGTGAGTGGCGGCGCCGCGATCTACGTCTGCGGCAACGCGGTGGGCATGGGCCCGGCCGTGGATGAGGCCCTGCGGACAATCCTCGGCGCCGACACCATCGCGCAACTGGCCCTCGAGGGCCGCTACCGCCGCGACATTTACTGATGCCGCATCAAGGCATCGCCCCGCCTTCCTTCTTCATCAACCCCGTTCTGGAAACACCAAGCATGATCAAGCAAACACTGGCCTCAATCACCCTCGGCGCCCTGACCGTTGTCTCATCCGCTGCCCTCGCCAATGACGCTGCGCCGGCGAACAGGGTCTCGCACTATCAGGCGCAACAGGCCGAATCCATCGCACAGACCATGGCCAACCTGCGCGAAGCCAATGCAAAGCTCAGAGCACTGCTGGCCGGCGAGGTCGGCGAATACGACATTCACGATATCCACAGCCTTAGCTACACACTTGAGGATTCGCTGGCGCGTATCGCCGAAGAGGTCAAGCAATTACACAACACCGTCGCTGACATGCACTTCGCGAGCGAGGGGCTCAAGCGCGATGCGGTCATCGACTTCGGCACGGCATATCTGGAAGGGATCGACAAGATCGTCTCACCCTGATCATCACGTTTGACGAACAACGAGTCTCGCGCAAAGCTGCAAGCACCCCCCTCTTCAGTTGAGGACGGTGCTTGGCGCAAAGCTACTTCACGACCTTGCGCGAAGTCTCCAGGTAGGCCTTGCCATGCTTGATGACGCCCTCGCGGTCGAGCTTCTCGGACGCCTGATGCACTTCCTCGAGCGTCTCGGCAAGCTTGCCCATCTCCTCGTTCATCTTGGCAAGCGCAGTCTCCAGCGTATAGGTCAGCTGGTGCACGTCGGCCATGTCGCCGTCGCTGACGGCGCCGTCGAGGATGGCCTGCAGCTTGGTGTTGTATTCCGAAAAGTTCGCGACTGCCTGGTCAAGGGTCTCTGACGGCTTGGCTTCGAAGTGTGCGTACTTCTCCCCCGGGCCGGATGCCCACGCCGGGGTCGCCAGCGTACCGAGGGTGAGAACAGCAGCGAGGATCATTTTTTTCATGGTGTTGCCCTTCTGAGTAAATGCACTCTTCGCGTGGCCATGGCTACGCGAAGACGTTCGAACGGATTTCACTTGCCCTTGCGAGGGCAGCCTTTGCAGGGCTTGTCTTTCCTGCAGCACTTCTTGCTCATGAAATACTCCGTGGTGTCAGCTTGTCGCCGTGCGGGCCATTATTGCAGGTGTCCCGGACACTCGGCTGCGCTCCACGACTCGCCCAGCACCTCATAGGCGCGCCAGTCGGACACCAGCCTTGCGGCGCACTCGCGCACGCTTTCGGGCATGCGCGTGTCGCCACCGATGAGCGCCAGGTGTGCGGCGATGGCACGCGCCACTGCGGGCGAGCGCCGCGCCGGGAAACGCGACAGCAACTGCAGGACCGCGGCGAGCGCGAGGTCGGGCGAGTGACCGTAATCCGGCCCCTCTGCACACCCGGTGTGCGCCAAGGGTTCCGCGGCACGGCGCTCGGGAGTCACAGGCGCACCGCGTAGTATTCGACGACTTGCTGCACCTCGACCGGGAACGGCACCTCGTCGGCCGAAGGCGTCCGCATGACCTGCGCGCTCAGCGAGGCCTCGTCGAACGCCAGCCATTCGGGACGGCTGAGCGCCGGCTCGGCGAGCGCCTCGACGACCACCGGAATCTTGCGTGCACGCTCGGTGAGCGTGATGCGGTCACCCGGACGAATGCGGATCGACGGGATGTTCACCAACCGGCCATTGAGCAGGACATGCTTGTGCCGCACCAGCTGCCGAGCGGCGACGGCGGTCGGCGCAAAGCCGGCGCGGAACACGAAATTATCCAGGCGGCGCTCGAGCAGTTCGAGCAGCTTCTCGCCCGTGGGCGCCTTGTCGCGCTTGGCTTCACGGAACAGGCGCTGGATCTGGCGCTCGCCCAGGCCATAGTTGAAACGCAGCTTCTGCTTCTCGATCAGTTGCGAGCCGAACTCCGACTTGCGCTTTGGGCGCTGGCCGTGCTGGCCTGGCGGGTAGTTGCGTTCCCCCAGCGGCTTGCGCGACAGGCCGGGAAGCTCGCAGCCCAGTGCGCGCATCACCTTCAGGCGGGGGCCGGTATAACGTGACAAGTCGTTCTCCTTCTGTTGTTCCGTGAGTCTGTGCAGCACGCCTCAGGCGTGCGAAAAGTGCGATTGAGGCAGCTTCGAAATCGAGACCGCGTCGCGTGCGACTGCGCTGGAACGCAGCGCTCGGGGCGGCTGGCTGTTCGCGATGGCCTGTTCGAGTTGTTCGCATGAGCGGTTCAGCTCCTGGTCGATCGGACGCGCGTCGAGCTCGCGCAGCAACATGCCCGCCTCGTGCGCCGCACGAGGACAGCCACTGTCCAGGTAGCGGGCCACGTGTGAGATGAGGCCGGAGATCAGCCTGAGCTGTTCGGTCGAGACCTGAAGAGACATGACGAACTCCTTTCTGAGAACAGTTCTCATTATTATTACTATCCGCAGAAAGTCAAGCCTTTCTTGCCCTTGATGGACTACTCCGGAACATAGACGAAGGAGCCATCCTTCATGCGGTAGGCGACCCCAGCCTTGGCGCCCTCTCCCGAGCCGATCTCGCCACTGGCCTGGTAATGCTCGATGACCTCGCCCTTCTTGACGATCATCTCCATGTTCGGCTGCCCGGGGTTCCTGATGATGGTGACGTCATCGGTTGTGAAAGGGTTCATCGGGTTGCTTGCGATCGCCAGCAACAGCGCGGCGATGATCACCAGGAACACGTCGATCAGATTGACCACCGACAGGATGGGGTCGTCGGCCTCGAGGTCGTCCATCAGGCGCAGGCTCATTGCACACCCTCCGCGGCCAGCGGGGCGAGCGGATCATCGTATGGCGCACCGCCCTGTTCGTGCGCAGCAGCGCGGCAGCCCCGCTTCTCGATATCGGCCAGCTCGGTCGCCAGCCAGCGGCGGCGCACGCTGACGACCCAGTAGGTAATCGCAGAGGCGATCAGCGCGAGGATCACCGCTGAGAAGGCGATCATCAGGTTGCGGCTGACCTCCTGGAGTTGCCCATCGGAGAGTGCCATCAAGGCCGGCCCCATGGGGATCATGGTTGCGACCAGGCCGAGCATCGGCCCGACGCGGGTGGCGATGCGCAGGGTCTCGAGCCGGTGCACGGCGATTGCTTCCAGATCGGTCACCCCCAGGCTGGGATCCAGGCGCAGCGCGGCATGGAGTTCCTGCGCACGCGGGTCGCCGCGACGGCGCTGGCGCGCCTGCATGAGGAAGCGGCCGAGGGCGTGGAAGGCGTAGAAGAACAGCACGGTCACGAGCAGCAGCACAGGCAGCATGAAGAGCTGACTGAGTCCGTACATGGCGGTTTCGATCAGTTGGGAAAGGGACATGTGTCCTCCTTGGAAGGTGAATGGGTTGGTGGTAGTGGTCGTGAATGTGCCGGGGCAGTGGCTGCTACCACTTGCCCTCCAGGGTCAGCAGCCAGGTCCTGTCGCCGCCATCACGGCCGGCCAGCTGCCAGCGACGGTCGTCATCGCGCGCCACACGTGCATGGCGATCGCGCGCACCGAGCAGGTTCTCCCCGGCCAGGCGCAGATCAACCCCAGGAGCGAGCTGCCGGGTGACATGGACGTCGATACGCGTGCCACTGCGGTTCGTCCCCTGCAGTTCGCTGGCCCGCGCCGTGCGTACCGTCCCCGTGTGGCGGAGTTGGACGCCATAGCGCAGGGCCGCACCCGAAGGCGCGTGTTCATAGCCAAGGCTGGAGACATGGCGGGGCGTGTCATTGGCGATACGCCGGACGCCCAGCCGGGCGTCGTCGACCTCGGCCCGCGGCAGGGTAAGGGTTGCGCGCAGGCTGCCGCCGGCCGGCAAGGTGCCAGCGAGGGCGGCGCTGTCCAGGCGCACGCTGAGCTCGACGCCCCAATGGCGCGCATCGCCAACGTTGGCGGGGCGCTCGACCCAGCGTCCAGCCTCGTCGGCCAGCGTGCGCTCGATGAAGTCCGCAGTGCGACGGAAGTAGGCGTTGGCCCCAAGCACGCTGCGCTCGCCGCCGAGATAGCGCTCGACACCGATCTCGAAGCGCTGGATGCGCTCCGCAGCCAGGCCCGGCCGCCCGCCCAGGTCGGGTTCGAGTGGCGTATTGACGCCCGCACTGCGGGTGACGACCGGACTGAGCTCATCCAGCTTGGGCGCGCGCAAGCCACTTCCGACGCTGGTGCGCAGCACCCAGGCCGGCGCGAACGCCCAACGTAATGCGA
The DNA here is from genome assembly GCF_029588855.1 of Thauera mechernichensis. Taxonomy (NCBI): domain Bacteria; kingdom Pseudomonadati; phylum Pseudomonadota; class Betaproteobacteria; order Rhodocyclales; family Zoogloeaceae; genus Thauera; species Thauera mechernichensis. The sequence goes on from NZ_JARQZE010000001.1 coordinate 472,118, forward strand.
GCGAGGGCGACACCGCCTCGGTATGCCGCTGCCCGCCGCCCGAACGCTGGCGCAGGCCGTCCACGCGCAGGCCGCTGGTGAGCGTAAACGTGTCGCCGTCGGCGCCGCCGAAGGTCCATTCGTCCTGGAACCAGGCCGCCGCGCTTGTTTCACGCAAGTCATGACGGCGCAGCGCTAACACCGTAGCCGATCCCGCCTCCTGTGCATCCTTCCGGCTGAGCACCGCGCCCTCAAGCGCCCAGGTCAGCAGGTGGGCCCCCACTGCCCTGTCGAGCCGGGCCGACCCGGTGAGTTCGCGCTCGCTGCGCTCGAGCGCCTCGACTGCGGCCGTGCCCACGGCAGGCAGGCGACGGGTGTCCGTCCGACGGTCGCCGTCCATCACCGCAAGCCGCAGCCCGAGCCGGCCATCGACGGACGCCAGCGGCATGCTGGCGTCGGCGCGCAGGCGCGCGATGCGCATGTCGCTGCGCTCGCGGTCGACGCGGGTATCGACGCCGCCGGCGCTGAGCTGCTGGCGCCGCCAGCCGTTGTTGAGATAGAGGCTTGGCCACACGGTCAGACGTCGTTCGCCGTCCTTCAAGGACAGGCGTGGCGACAGGATCAGTTCATCGACACGGTAGCTGCCCAGCGTCCGCTCATCGGCCACGACGCCGGCCGGATCGCCGCGCATGCGCTGCTGGTCGACCGGCATGCGGTGGCGGTTGAACGTCAGCGGCAGGGTCCACGCACGCTCGGCCACCCCGCCTTCGACGCTGCCGGTCAACTGCAGGTTGGGTTCGTCGCCGCGCAGGCCCACGGTGGCCTTCAGCGAGCGGCTCGGCTTGGCCTGCGGCGCACGCACGACAAGGTTCACCACCACCTCGGCGGTAACGCCGAACTCGGCCGAGCCGCCGCGCATCAGTTCGACCCGTTCGAGTTCGCCAGCGGGCAGCCGGCCGACCACGGTAAGCGCGTGCCGCCCGCTCGCCGTGGGGCGCTCGCCATTGACGAGGATGAGCACCGAATCACGCGCCATCCCGCGCGCCGAGGCCGAGGCGCCTTCCATGCCATCCGCACCGCGCTCCAGTCCGGGCAGCTTGCGCAACACCTCGGACACCGACAGCCCGCCCAGGCTGGCGATGTCCTCGCGGTCGAAGACCACTTTCTGGCCCGCCGCATAGCGCTGCTCGGCGACCGCATCGAGCACGGCCTCGACCTCGATCGCCTTCAGCTCGGTGTCCGCCAGGGCGCCCACCGGCAAGCCGGCGGCAAGCGCCGCAAGCAGCGACCCAAGGTGCGCACGCGCCCGCATCATGCGCGCGTACCGGGCATGACGCCCGGCTGCCGGCGCGACTGGCTCAGCGTACCCGCGAAGAAGGCGCCCAGGGTCAGCAGCGCAAGCAAAAGCTCCAGCCAGGGCGCCGGCATGTCGGCGGCCGCATCAGGTGCGACCTGCTCAAGCACCTGTCCGGTCACTTGCTGCGGCTCTGCCTCGGCCGCGGTCGGGGTCGGGGTCGGGGTCGGGGTCGTCGCCGCATCCTGCGCAGGTGCCGTGCTCGATTCCAGCCCGAAGCCGGCCGCGAGCGAGCGGGCATAGGCGTCCACCTTGCTGCTGACCGGCTGGTAGTCGAGTCGCTCGACCGCGTCGGCATAGATCTCGACGAGCCGCGTCAGCGTGGCCTCGTCGGTGCTCCAGTACTCCTTGCGCGCGGCCTCGAGCATGCGCTCTGCGATCTGGGCACGGGCGGTGGGGTTGTGGCGCTCGAACCACTCTTCCATGCCCAGCTCGAGCGAGTCCTCGACATAGACCTCGAAGAACTGCTGCCACTGGTCGTCGCGGACGATCTCAGGCGCCACGGCGGTCCAGCCCCAGAAGTTGTTGACCGTATCGACGACCGCCAGCGTGCCGGCATAACCCTCCTGCTGCATCGCCTCCACCCACTGCGGATGGAAGTAGCGCGCACGCAGCTCCGCCGCCAGGAAGCGCCCTGCGCCTTCGACCCGGGTCTTGCCCTGGTCGCGCAGGTTGCTGATATAGAGCCCGGGCGTGCGCCCGTCGAGGCGGCGGACGGCGAGGCCGATGCCGCCCAGGTACTGGAAGGGATCGTCGGTGGTGAGCATGCCGTAGAGGTTGGACGAGCGCGCGAGCACGGCCGCCTCGGTTCCCTTCAGGTGCTCGGCATAGAGGTTGAAGCCGCCCTTGCCTGCCGCACCGCCCTTGCCTGCCGCGCCGCCAGCCGCCTCCCGATTGCCGGGCGCACGCACGCGCTCGCCCCAGCGCGAGGGGTCCGGACCATAGGCGTACTGCATCCGCTCCAGATAGAGATCGGCAAGCTTGCCCTCGTCATCCCAGGTGTCGGATGCGAGCGTAGCGTCATCCAGGCCGGTGCCGTAGGCGCCGCTCTCGCTCGAGAAGATGCGCGTCAGCGCGTGCAGGCGCGCGTCCTCGGCGGTGAAGCCCTGCTCGATGAGGGAGCGCTCGATCTCCAGCGCGTTCGCGCGTACGGCGTTGTCGGGCTCGTCGAGCTCCGCCACGCGCTCGACCGCACGCGCGATGAGCGTCATGACGGTCGGGAAGTGATCGCGATAGAGGCCGGTGGCGGACACGACCACATCCACCCGCGCACGGCCGAGTTCCTCGCGCGGGATGACCTCCACGTCGCTGATGCGGCCGAAGCGGTCCCACACCGGGCGCACGCCGAGGGCGTGGAAGACCTGGGCCTCGAGCACGCCGAGGTGGCGCATCGCCTCGACCGACCAGAGCGAGAACGCCGCCTTGCGCAACGGCGTGCCGTGCTCCGCCCGGTGCGCTTCGAGCAGCTGGGCAAAGGCGTCAGCGCCGGCGAGCCAGGCCTGCTCGGTCGGGATGCGCGAGGGGTCGAAGCCGTAGAGGTTGCGCCCGGTGGGCAGGCTCTCGGGGTTCCTGATCGGGTCGCCGCCGTACTGGGTGTCGATGAAGCGGCCGTCGAGCGCCTTGAGCAGACCGGCGTGCTCGCCGGCTGCGGCAAGTGCGTCGAAGTAGGCGCGCCCCTCGCTCAGCAGCGGGGCTTCGTCCGCCGCAGGCTCGGTCGCGAACGCGCCGGCGAGCAGGCGGTAGGGGGCAGACTCGGGCAGCGCCTTGTAGTCCTCCACGAACAGCTCGTCCGGCTCGGCCAGGCCGAGGCTTGCGTACAGCCGTTCGCCGAGCATCTGCATCACCGTGCCGACGCGATGCTCGAAGCGCGGCGCCTCGCCGAAGGTGTGCAGGCCGAGCGGCTGTGCGGTCTGCGCCAGCGTGTGCAGCCAGTCGTGCAGCTCGCGCTCGAAGGAGCGAAAGTCTGCGCGTGCGCGCTCGACCGTCCAGCCGATGTCCTCGATCAGGGTCAGGCGTGCCGCCTCATCGACGATGGCGCCCATGGTGCGATCCTTGACTGCGCCGACGTCGAGCAGCTCGTACTCGTGCAGCAGGTCGTGCAGCGGCATCAGCTGCGCATGCAGACCGGCCGGTGCGAACGAGGGCGTCTGGTGGCTGATGATGGTCGCCCTGCCACGCCGCTTCGCCTGGGTGGCCTCGCCGATGTTGTCGACGATGTAGGGATAGATCACCGGCAGGTCGCCCAGCACCAGGTAGGGGTCGTCATGGATGGACAGGCCGCGCTCCTTGCCCGGCGTCCACTCCTGGCTGCCGTGGGTGCCGAAGTGGATCAGCGCGTCGGCATCGAAGGCGGTGCGCGCATAGAGGTAGGCGGCAAGGTAGAAGTGGGTCAGCGGCACCTTGGTGTCGTGGTAGATCGCCTTCTCGGGCGGCTCGTCGATGCGGCCGCGCGGCGGCTGCGGCATGATCACCAGGTTGCCAAGCTGCAGGCGCGGGATCGCGAAGCAGCGCGTGTCACCCGCACCGACCAGCATCGGGTCGTTCTCGGGCGGCCCCCAGTGCTTGTTGATGCGCTCGCGGACGTGCGCAGGCAGGCCATCGAACCAGGCAAGATAGTCGGCAAGGGGCAAGGCCGCCGCGAGGTTGTCGGCCAGCAGGGCGTCGAGCCTGCCCTCGCGGTAGAAAGGTGCGAGCAGACGGGCTGCGCTGTCGATGAGCGCTTGTTCCTCGGCGGGCGGCACGGTGTAGCCCGCGCCCTGCAGGGCCTCGGACAGGCGGGCGAGACTGCGCGGTACGTTCAGGAACGAGGCCGACAGGTTACGCTCGCCGAGCGGGTAGTTGTAGAACATCAGCGCCACACGCTTGTCCGCATTCGCCTTCGCGCGCAGGCGGGCAATGCGGTACGCCTTATCCACCAGGGCGTTCGCCTGCTCGGGGATCAGCACGGCACGCTCGTCCTCGATCGCGGCGACCATCAGCGGGTCGCTCAGGCCAGCCTGCTCCGGAATCGCGAGCAGGAAGGGCACGGCACCCCCGGGCACCCCTTCGGCACTCGCACGCCAGTGGGCGGCGTCGCCCTCGCGCCAGGTCATCGCCTGCAGCACCGGGACGTCCAGCCTGGCGTAGTCCTCGCGCCGGCTGCCCTGGTACATGACCTGGAAGTTGAGCAGCACATCCACCGCCGCTCGCCCTTCGTCCATGACGATGTCGAGCGCGCCGCTCGGCGCCGTCAGCGGGTGGTAGAACACCACCGGCAGCGCCCCCCGCGCTTCCAGCATGCGCACCAACTCGTCGATGTGCCCCATGCCCATGTTGCCGACATAGGCCTGGTGGACGACGATGCCGACCGCCGGGCTGCGCCGAGCGCGCTCTTCGCCCAGCCACTGGCGGTAGGCGGCAAGATCGCCGACCACGAGGTCGGGGTGATCCGGGTGGTAGATGCCGGTGTCCGGGAACACCACCGGGGCCGGCACCGCGACGGCGGTTTCGCCGAAGAGGTGATGGCGGACATGGGCGAAGAAGCCGGCAAAATTGCGCTGGCTGCCGTTGCGGTAATAGGCGTACAAGGCCTCGCCGGCCGCAGACTCCAACCCGCCGCCCACCTGTACGCCACGTGCCGACGACAGCATCCAGGGCACAGCGAGGCGTTCGAGCACGGGCACGACCTGTTCGCGCATGCGTCGGCCGTCCTCCTCGCGCGGCGCGTCCAGCACGGCCAGCCTCACGCCGCGCAGGGCAGCCTCGACCGCATCCGCGGCGTCACGGTCGACATTGACCACGGCAAGATCCACCCCGGCCGTGTTGGCCAGGGCGCGCAGCGCGACGAACTTGCCACCGAGCACGAAGTCGCTGCTGATCACGGCAACCCGCCCAGCACGGGGCTGCGGCTGGAGGGCGATCGCCAACGCGGCGGCAAGCACGAGCAGCACACAGACGAAGATTAGATGACGCCAGGGTGCACGGGCTGGCGCATGCGAGACGGATTCGACCGGAGTGGAGCTGTTCATGGAAGGTATCGTGGGTTCGACAAGCGCCCCGCAGGAACGCGGGACGCAACAACGGGCAGGCGGCGATCAGAACGCGCCGTGCAGCGTGACGCGCAGCGCGCGCGGGGTTTCCGAGTAGCTGAACAAACTGGACTTGTCGGCCAGGCGGACATTGGTGATGTTGTCGATGCCCGCCGTCACGCGCAGGTGCTTGTTGAACGCGTAGCCACCCTGCAGATGCAGCAGGTTGTAGGCTGGCGCCTTGCGCGCCGCCGAGGTGACATACTGACGGCCGGTGTGCTCCAGGCGGAGGGCTGCGCTCAAGGGCCCCTGCTTCCAGCCCAGACGGGCATTGAGCAAGTGGTCGGGCCGCGCATTGAGCGGCTTGCCCGAGGTCTTGTCCTCGGTGTCGAGCCATTGTCCGCTCAGGCGGGCATCGAAACCGCCGCCAAGATCCACGCGCAGTGCGGTCTCGACCCCCTGGATGCGGGCATCGTTGATGTTGTCGTAGATGTAGAAGGCCCGGGGGCCGACGCGCCGGATCTCGCGCGTGGTGATGAGATCGGTGACACTGTTGCGGAACGCGGTGAGCTCCCAGTCGATCGCACCCTTGGCGTACATGAGACCGAGCTCCCACGACTTGCTCGTCTCGGGCCGGATGTCACCGTTGCCGTAGAAGGTATGCGGTCCTTCGGCGCCCTCGTACGACGACGAGGCCTGCTTGAGCGTTGGCGCGCGGAAGCCTTCGCCGTAGCCGCCTCGCAGCGTCCAGGCATCGGTCGCATGCCAGACAAGGTAGGCGCGCGGACTGCTCTCGGCACCGAAGATCGAGTGTCGATCGCGACGGAAGCCGAGCGTGAGCGTGAGATCTGCAGCCAGTGCAATCTCATCCTGGATATAGAGCGCGCGAAAATCGGCGTCGTCCTTGCCACCGGCAAGGCCGGCGTTCTTCATCGTCTCGGTCCGGGTGTCGAAGCCCACCGTCAGGTACTGCATGCTGCCGAGCGCGAAGCCGACGCGCCCGTCCACACCGCGGTCGTCCATGCTCTGCGGGCGGGTGGGCGCCACGCCATTGGTGCGCCGGTTCGACACCGAGAAATCGGACTCCCAGGCGCGCAACTGGGTCTCCACACCCGACCAGTCGGCGCGCCAGGTCGCGATCGACTGCGAGCGATCGATGTCGTAGGTATCGCGGTAGTAGGTGCCGCTGCGGACCTGGTCGCGCTCACGCTCCTCGTTGCTGACGCGGTGCTCGAGGTCGAACGTGTGCGCGGCCAGCGGCTGCCAGGACAGCAGCAGATGCCCCGACTGCAGGTCGGTACCCTCGATCTCGGAGGTGCGCCGGTCTTCCTTGCGCTCGAGCGGCGAGCGCTGCAGCCGCGTGGCCGAGATCGCCATGCGCAAGGTGTCGGTCAGGCCACCGGAAAAATGGACACCGCCGCTGAGCGAATCACCCCCACCCGCACCCGCTACGCTGCGCCCGCCGAGGCGAACGCCGCCACGCCATTCGGCGTCGGGCCGGCGGGTAATCGTGTTGATGACGCCACCGAGTGCATCCGAGCCATAGAGCACGGACATCGGCCCTCGCACAACCTCGATGCGTTCGATGCTGTCGACAGGCGTCCAGTCATACTGGAAATCGGAATGTCCGACCCAGTCGTCGGTATTGATGACGCGCAGGCCATTGACGAGATAGAGGGTGTGCTTGCCGTCCATGCCGCGCAGGGACATCGTCTTGCGGCCAGCAACGCTTTGCCCGACGAGGCCGATTCCCGTCGTCTCGCGCACGGCCGCAAGCACATTGTCGGCCCCTGCGGCCTCGATTTCTTCGCGCTTGACCACCGCTGCCGCTGCGGGCACGTCGCGAACAGCCTGCTCGCGCTGAGTGGCGGTCACGAAGACCTCGTCGAGCCTCGAATCGGAAGCCGCCCCAGCCCAGGCCTGCGCGGCGGGCAGGACGGCGAGCGCCAGCATGATCCGTGACACACCGCCAAACGATGCGGACCGAAGCGTCGACTGAACGCCAGTGAAGGTAACCATCAAGCTCTCCAGGAAGGAAGATTTGGCTGGCTACCTATCCGTACAGGCGTTGGTTGCTGGCTGATATGCGAAAAAGGGACCGAACACTCCGCTTGGCTGCAGACAAGCACAGCACAAGCGGGCAAAATTGAGCTAGATCAAATCTAAGTAAGAATGATTTCTATTTGTAATTATTATACGCCGGCTTTGCCTCGAAATGAAAGCCGGCCCCGCAATCAGGAACACATCGGTATGAACCCACGGAAAACGCGCATTGCATCAAGCTCACCCGGTCGGCTGCGAATCCGGGACCTGGCCCTTCGCGACCGCGACCGGATCGCACAGTTCGAAGCGCAGCTACATCAGATCGACGGCATCCGGGAGATCGAGGCGAACGCAAGCGCCGGCAGCGTGGTGATCCGATACGATGGCGGCCGGATCGAGGCCGTCGAGTTCGAGCGCCGCGTCGATGCACTGGTCGACGCCGTGCTCGCCGCACCGCGCAGCCCGGGCCGCCGCAGCCTGCGCAGGCACGCGAACCGCATCGCCAAGGTCGGCATGCTGGGCAGCCTGGGGGCATCGCTTGCGCTCGCGGCCACCGGCAACAAGCGCTGGCACGCGCTCAGTGGCGGCGTGTTCGTAGCCTGTCTCGGCGTGCACATCGGGCTGCACCGCAAGGCCTTGCTGCGCTGACCGCCTTCCCGCGGCGATCAGGCAGCAGCCGTGTCTCAGGCGCAGCATCCGGCCAGGTGGATGATCCGGCGCGCCAGCAGGACAGCTGAAGCGCGGCGGGCAGCATCATCCGGCAGGTAGACCTCGACGCCCAGGTAGGCAAAACGGGGGTTGTTCCAGACCGCCTCCGGGATGACGGTGCGCGCATGCAAGGGCTGGCCCGCGTCGAGCGCAACGATACGCACCTGCTCGCGCAGCGAGGGCAGTGCTTCGCCCGCCGCAAGCGTAGCGGGCGACTCGAGCGCGTGCATGAGACAGGCTCGCAGGCGCGGACTCGCGCACAGCAGGTCTGCGCTTGGCCCCCTATCGTCATGTCCGGCATGGAGGTCAAGCAGCAGCCGGTGAGCGGGGCCGAGTTGCGACAGGAGCTGAAGGTAGAGTGCGCGGTGCACAACGCGGTTGCGGAAGCACTCGTCGGGCAGGGGCCGACGGCCGGACAAGCCGTCGGGAACCTCAAGCACGTCGATCTCGCCTCGATCGAAGCCATCGAGCACCTCGCGACCGAAGGCAAGCTCCTCGCGGTGGATACCGATCACGACGAGCACGCCCGCCACCACACTGCCTCCGTCTGCGCTCACACCGTGGCGTCGCCGCCGGCCCCCTTGCCTGCGGCCCGCTCATCGCCCGCCCGTTCATCGCCCGCCCACTCGTAGACGGCGACCGTTGCCGGATCGCACTTGCAGCAGGTGGTACCACAAGCCGATGCGGCGGCCAGGCGTCGCACCCTGCCCTTGCGTTCGAGCGTGGCGAGCATGGGTTCGAGCGCAGCCGGCGTGCTGCCCAAGCCGTTCGCCATGTCGGCAACGCTGGCGCGGCGGCGCTCCCTCAGGTAGTTGCCCAGGCGTGACAAGATCATCGCTCCCCCTCAGACCTGCTGCGGCAGGGGCATGCTGGCGCCTGCCTCGCGTGCGCCGTGACGCCGCAGCGCCCACAGCACCAGCCCCATGAACACGGTAACCCCGGCGATCCAGGCCAGCGATGCACCCGGATGCTGCGCCCAGGTGGCGGCCTGGTAGTACACCGTGGCCACGCCGTAGCCCATCGCCGTCGTCCATGCGGTGACGAACACCGCCCAGCGCGCACCCGACTCCTGATAGATCGCCGCGATCGCAGCCGTGCATGGCGCATAGAGCAGGATGAACAACAGGTAGGCGAAGGCCCCCGCCGCGCCGTCGAAGCGTGCGGCCATCGCGCCGAAGGTGCCGGTCGACACTGCCTGCTCCTCGGCCACCGCAGCCTGGTCGCTGAGGTCGCCAACGTCCAGGCCGATCGGGTCGGCCCAGGCGCCAAGCGCATCGGCCAGGTTCGCCGGGATGGTGGCGAAGGCGGCGGCGACGCTTTCGACGAGGTCGAAGGGGGTCTCCTCACCGCCCTCTTCACCCGCGTCCTTGGCGGCGAGCGCAGAGTAGGCGGCGTCGAGCGTGCCGACGACCGCCTCCTTGGCAAGTACGCCAGTGAAGATCCCCACAGCAGCCGGCCAGTTCTCCTCGGTCAGCCCCATCGGCGCAAAGGCCGGCGTGATGCTCCGCCCCACCGCGGCAAGCACGGAGGCATCGCTGTCCTCGTTGCCGTAGCTGCCATCGGTGCCAACCGAGTTGAGCACATTCAGCACCAGTACCATCGGCACGATCACCCGGCCGGCGCGCACGATGAAGGCCATCAGGCGCTCCCAGGCGTGGCGCAGCACGCCGCGCACGGTGGGCAGGTGGTAGGGCGGCAGTTCCATGATGAAGGGCGTCGGCTCGCCCTTGAGCAGGGTGTTGCGCAACACCAGCCCGGTCAGCACCGCCACTGCGATGCCGATCAGGTAGAGCCCGAACACCACGTTCTGTGCACCGCTCGGAAAGAAGGCGGCCGCGAACAGCACATACACCGGCAGACGCGCGCCGCAGGACATGAAGGGCGCCATGGCAATCGTCATCAGGCGGTCGCGGCGGTGCTCGAGCGTACGCGTGGCCATGATCGCCGGCACGTTGCAGCCAAAGCCGACGATGAGCGGCGCGAAGGACTTGCCGGGCAGCCCCACCCAACGCATGAAGCGGTCCATCACGAAGGCTGCGCGCGCCATGTAGCCCGAGTCCTCGAGCACCGACAGGAACAGGAACAGGAAGCCGATGATCGGGATGAAGGTGGCGACCACCTGGATGCCACCACCGATGCCCTGCGCGAGCAGGACGGTGAGCCACTCGGGCGAACCCAGGCCGGACAGCAGTTCGGCAAAGCCATCGACCAGCAAGGCACCGGCAAACTGGTCGAAGAAGTCAATGAAGGCGCCGCCGATGCTGATGGTGAAGAGGAACATCAGGTACATCATCAGCAGGAAGATCGGCACCCCGAGGACGCGGTTGAGCACCACGCGGTCGATGCGGTCGGTGAGATCGCGCCCAGCAAGGCCGCTGACGGTGACCGCCGCCGCGGCGATGCGGTTGGCGAGCCCATAGCGCGCATCGGCCACCATGATGTCGAGATCGTCGTCAAGCCCAGCCCCCAGCCGCTCCACTTCGGCAGCAACCGCCGGCCCCGCTGCGCGGCGTGCGAGGTCGTCGCCCTCGAGCACGCGGACCGCAAGCCAGCGCGCAGACGTTCCGGCAGCCCGGGCCGGCTCGCCGAGCAAGGGAACGAGCGTCTCGATGGCGCGCTCCAGCGCCGGCTGATAATCAACCGTGGCGCTCGCCGGCTGGCGCGCCTGGACAGCGCTGCGGATCGCTGACTTCAGCGCATCCACGCCGCGGCCTTCGGAGGCCACCACCGGGATCACCGGGCAACCGAGCCGGCGCGACAGCTCATCGGCATCGATGCGCAGGCCCTTGGCTTCGGCCACGTCCACCATGTTGAGCACGACCAGCAGTGGCACGCGCATCTCGACGAGCTGGCTCGTCAGGTAGAGGTTGCGCTCGAGGTTCGCGGCATCGACGATATTGACGACCAGCCCGGCCTCGTTGCCATGGACAAAGTCGCGCGCCACGCTCTCGTCGAGCGACACCTCGCGATCGACCACGTCGAGCGAGTAGGTCCCGGGAAGATCCACGACTTCGAAGTGCCGCCCATCATGCCGGTACTCGCCGCACTTCTTCTCGACAGTGACGCCGGGCCAGTTGCCGACACGCTGGCGCGAGCCGGTAAGGGCGTTGAACAGGGTCGTCTTGCCGCAGTTGGGATTGCCTACAAGGGCAATGGTGTGTTCGTGGTTCATTGCAGCACCTGAATCAGAGTTTCTCGACTGTCAGGGCGTCGGCCTCGCCCTTGCGCAGCGTGAGCGCGAAGCCGCGCACGCGGATCTCGACCGGGTCGCCCATGGGAGCGACGCGCACGACCTGCAACTCGGCCCCAGGCGTGAGCCCCATCGACAACAGTTTGCGGCGATAGGCCCCGCCCGCCTCGGCAAAACCACTGACCTTTGCGCGGTCTCCGACCTCGAGTTGCTTCAGCATCATCACAACGACTCCAGCTGTTGACCGCGCGTGCAGCACGCACCCGCAGCATGTGAAGGGACGCGCGGCTCAGGCGCCGGCACGCGCCACCAGGATCTTGTGGGCCATGCCGGCGCCCAGGGCAAAGCGCGTCTCGCCGCGCCCCACCACCAGGCCACCCCCCTGGCGCTGGCGGACGACGAGCTCACTGCCGACATTCAGGCCGATCTCGGCCACGCGCAAGGCCATGGCCGAACCGCCCAGGATGGCAACCACGCAAACGGCCTCACCCTCGGCGGCCATCGCCAGGGGGAAGGCACTGGAACGGTCTGGGTGGCTCATGCGGCTACGCCTCCTTGTGCGGCGCTTTCGTTCCGTACGCTCGGTCCGCGCGGCAGGCCGGCGCCAGCGAGCGCACGCAGCAGGATGGCGATCGTCGTACCGTTGTGCAGGGCCGAAGCGGCCACCGGCGTCAGCCAGCCGAACGCAGCAGCCGACAGGATCGTGGTGTTGAGGCCAACCGTGAGCTTGAAGTTGCTGTCGATGAGGCGCCGCGTCGCCAGCGCGAGCGCACGGGCATCCGCCACACGGGCGATGTCGTCCTCGAGCAGCGCCACGTCCGACGCCAGCCGCGCCACGTCGGCACCGTTGTGCATCGAGATGCCGACGTGCGCACCGCTGAGTGCCGGCGCATCGTTGACGCCATCGCCAACGAAGGCGATGCGCGCACCCTCGGCCGCCAGCGCCTGCAGGATGCTGGCCTTGTCCTGTGGCATCAGCCCGGCATGGAACGCGTCCAGGCCGAGTGCTTCCGCCATTGCACATGCGCGTTCGGGGTGATCGCCGGTGAGCATCAGCACACGCCTGACGCCGAGCCGGCGCAAGCGGCGGATGGTTGCCGCGCTGTTGCTGCGCAGGCCGTCACGCAGTGCAATCACGCCGAGCAGTTCGCCGCCGAAGCCGATGTAGAGCAGGGTCTTGCCCTCGACGTGGAGACGATCGATGACCTCGCGGTGGGCCGCAACCGGAATGCCCTCGTCGTCCTCGACGAAGTGGCGCGAGCCGACCACGATGCGCCGTCCGTCAATGACGCTGGCCACCCCGTGGGCAACGATGAACTCGACTTCCTTGTGGTCGAAGTGGCGTGGCTTCTCCAGCCGCCGCGAGGCCTCGACCACCGCCAGCGCGAGCGGGTGGAAATAGTGTTCCTCGACCGACGCGGCCAGGTTGATCAGGTCCTCGGGCGAATAGCCGGGCTTGAAGGCCACCGAGTCGGTCACCTCGAGCCTGCCGGTGCTCAGGGTGCCGGTCTTGTCGAACACGAAGGTGTCGGCCTCGGCCAGTCGCTCGAGCGCCTTGGCGCCCTTGACCAGCATCCCGGACTTGCCGGCGGCATACATCGCCGCCTTGAAGGCCACCGGTGTGGACAGCTTGAGCGCGCAGGAATAGTCCGCCTGCAGCACGGCCGCCACACGCTGCCAGTCACGCGACACCAGCCAGGTGGCACCCGCCAGCCCCAGCACCATGGGCACCAGGCGGTCGGCCATGCGCGCGGCCTCGAGCTGGGTCTTGCTCTTGACCGCGAGCGACTGCTCGACGAAGTCGGCGATGCGCGCGACTGCAGCCTGGGCGCCAACCTTCTCGGCATAGATGCGCAAGCGCCCTTCCTCGACCAGCGTGCCCGACAGCACCGCATCGCCACGGCGACGCGCCACCGGCACGCTCTCGCCGGTCATCGTGGCCTCGTTGACCAAGGCCTCGCCGCCGAGCACCGTGCCATCGACCGGAATCACGGCGCCGGTCGCGACGATCACGGTGTCGCCGACGCGCACCTCGTCCGCGTCGACCTGGACTTCCTCTCCGTTGCGCTCCACCCAAACCTCGTCGACCGCAGGTTTGAGCAGGTGCTTGAGCAGTTCGTCCGAGCGGCGCTCGATCGAGGCCTCGAGGTACTCGCCGAGCGCGAGCAGGAAGGACGTGGTGTTCGCGGCGAGGAAATCGCGCCGGCCAATGGAGATCGCCACCGCCATCGCCTCGAGCACGTGCGACGTCACCCCCTTTTCGAGGAAATCGTCCATTGCCTCGCCCAGCAGCGGGATCGCCGTGCCGAGGGCCACCGGAGCCTGCAGCCCGGGCTGCAGCGAGCGCGTCGCAAGCAAGGTCGCCGCGCTCAGCGCCAGCGGTGCCGCGCTCGGCTCGCCATTGGCGGCGCCCGCCCTGCGCGCACGGACGGCATCCATGCGCAGGATCTCGATCGCGACGCGTTCGGCCGTAGTGGTCCTGTGGTCGTACTCCACGACCAGTGCGCGCGCAGCCGCATTGACGCGCACCTTGCGCACCCCGTCGACGACCAGGACCGCACGCTCAAGGGCCTGCACGTCGGCCGATGCACCCGGGCGCAAGGCATAGCGCCAGCGCACCCGCCCCCGGGTCGCATGCACGGGCTCGAGCGCAGACACCCAGGCGCTGGCCATCATGCGTCCCCGTGGCGCTCCGCCTCGACCTCGGCGCGGATGTCGGACATCTGCTCCTTCATCTCCTCGAAGCCGCCGGCGACACCGGCGTAGAGCTTGATTGCCGACTTCACGATCTTTCCGCGCAGTTCCTCGTCGCTCAGCACCCAGGCCGCGGCGGCGCCGATGAGCGCCCCGAGCAGGAACTGCTCGGTGTTGCGCGTGCGCAGGAAGGCCGGCATGCCCTGCAGCAGGCCCTTGTCCAGGCCAGCCGCGTGCAGGCCCGCCTGCAGACCGTCATACAGGCCCTGGCCGCCCTGGCCATCGCCCACGCCCTGCCCAAACCCGCCACTCGCTCCGTACATGCCCGTCATCGCCGGATCAGCCGCCATGCCGTTGTGGCCGTACTGCGGGTATTGGCCGTAATGCCCCTGATACATCGGGCCGGCAGCCCCCGGGTGGCCACCCGCCATCTCGCCATAGGCGCGGCGGTGGGCCTTCTTATGCTTCTTGGACATCCTTCTTCTCCTGTTCGGTCTGCACCCGTTCGCGCAGCATTCGTTCGATGATCAGTACGCCGGCAGCACCCGCAGCCGCAGCGAGCAGCGCCGCCGCGTAGTCCTGCCGGCGTACGGCGTGGGCCGCGGCGCTGCCGGCGGTCAGCGCCGTACCGCCCTGCAGCCCATGGCGGAGCACGCGCTTGAGTTCGGTTCTGGAAAGGGGCGAGGCCTGATCCTGGAAAGCCGATACGCAGGCCCCTGCAACGAAGCCCTGCACGAAGGTGGCCCCCCCTATCCTGGGCGTCGGCGCCGGCATGAGGCGTGGCAGCGGCCTCATGACCCGGCCTCTCCATCATCGGCCGGCTCCCCGCCAGGCGCGGCTTTGGCCTTGGAGCTGGTCTTCGGAGCACGCCCTGCCGCGGGCCTGGCGGCACGCGCTGCACGCTTGCGCGGTGGCGCTTCGGGGGCGGCGGCGGGCGCAACGACATCGGCAACTGCTTCGGCAGTTGCGGACACCTCTGCATCCTCGGCCGTCAAACGCTGGCGCACGCGTGCGGAAGCGCTCTCGATCGCCTCAAGGCTGGACACCGTCGCGCCGCGCAGCTTGTCCTGGGCTTTCTCCAGGCCAGCCTTGGTCTTGTCGGTCTTGATCAGGCGGAGCGCGACTGCGCCGGTCAGCACCCCAGCTACAAAGGGAAACAGCGGGAACATGTCAGTTCTCCTTGCGTTGACGGCCGATCCTGTCCTTCAACAGGTAGACTCCGGCGCCCCCCGCGACCATGCCGGCCAGCATGGCGGGGTGTGCACGACGCAGAAGCGGACTGAAGACACCGATGGGGCCGGCATACGGGCCCAACTGCGAGAAGGCGCGCTCGAGAAAGTCGGACAGCGGTCCGTGGCTCACATAAGCCTGTTGTGGCGGGATGCCATGAGCGGCGTGGTAATTCTCCTGGGCCGAGGCAGCTGCCACTGCCTGGCGGAACGCGGGCAGGTGGTTATGCAGGGCCGCCGCCTGCAGGTTCTGGAACACCCGGCGCACCTCGGGCTCTGCCACCTGGGTGAGCAGGTAGGCATACAGCTGCACATTGGCGATCTCGCCGACGACGGCGCGCTGGCAATTCGCCAACCAGGTCGGCTCGACCGTCGTCTCATGCGCGAACGGATCGAGCGGACGCGGAATGCCGAAGCGCTCGCAGAGCCCCAGCAGGGCCGCGACATGTTGCCCTTCCGAGCGCAGGATGTTTGCGAACGGCGGCCGCTCACCGAAGGCTTCGATCACACGGGCGTAGAAGCTGCGGGCCGCATACTCGTCATAGAGCGCGATCCTGACAGCCTGGTGCACCACCGGGTACGGCGCGCGCGGATCGATCCGCTGCGTACGCAGGATCAGTTCGTCATGGTTTTGCATTGCCGATCTCCACGTAGGTATCGCGCAGAATGCGCTCGAGGATTGCTGCGGCATCCGACACCCTGCCGTCCAGCAGGTCGCTCCACGCCCGTTCGGGGATGAGCGCGGGGTCGTACTGCACGGTGCACGAGCGCGCGAGCAGATTGACCTGGACCGAGCGCACGCCCGGGATGTGGTCGAGCAGGGACTGGAACACCTGCGCACGTTCGCGCGGAAAGTCGATCGACACCGCCGCCGCCTCGACCTTGAGGCGGATTCGTCCGCGGATATGATGGGCGATGCGCACCTCCCGCAGGAAAGCGCGCAGTTCTTCGAAATCAGGCATCTTGCAGATCCACCCATCCACGCCGGGGGGCTGCGCAAGGGGTACGGATCGAGCACCGCACGCAACGCCAGCCACCCCGAGCGAAAAACGCTCCAGGGGGTTCCTGGCTGGCAACTTCGGCTGGCTACGCGAACCCGACTCAATGCAGAAACCGGGCGGGAGCGAATCCACCGCTCAACCACCCCTTCACATCGATGAAAAAACTCTACGCCATCCCGCCGCTGCGGATATGACAAAAGTCAAACAGGGCTGCAATTGCAGCCCCGGTGCCGGCAGAATCAGAACTCCCAGGCGACGCCCGCATTGGCGATCGTGCGGCCGTTGCCTCGCCCAACTGCAGCAGACACTTTCACACCTTCGGCAATCGTGTAACGCAGCCCGACCTGGCGATCAGGGCCGGAATGCTCCTCGCCGAAGGTCTCGACGACGAAATCGACCTGCTCGCTCAGCGGAACGTCCAGGCCCAGACCCCAGAAGTTCAGGTCTTCGTCGCCCTTCGTCCAACCTCGGCCAAGGTTGAGGTGAACCCTCGGCCCCTGCTCGAACGCCCAGGTCGCAAGGCCTGCCAGCGAATGGGCTCGTGCCGTGCCCTCGCCGCTCACGCGCTCGCGGCCATACTCGTACTTCAGGCCCGCCGACAGGCCAGCCTCGGCCTGCAGGGGAATCCACTTCAGCGCAGCGCCGACGGCGCGGATCCTGGCGTCGGGATCGGCGTCGCGATCCTTGGCCCGGCCGAGCCCGACCTCCACCTCGACGTTGTCGATCGGCCCGAAGCCAGCGGCGCCCTCGAAGCCGCGCACCCCGCCATCGCGACTCCAGCCGAACTCCAGCTTGGCGCCGCCGCGCTCGAGCGTACCTGCATCGTCCACCGCCATCGGACGCTCTGCAAGCGCCGGCGCTGCTGCGCTCGCGAGCAGCAGGGCTAAAACCGTGACGAGACGGCTACTATTGTTGTTTTGCATGATTCCACTCCCAGGGGAGGCACTGAGGATACGGAAGCGACGCCTCCCTGACGGCGCTTCCAGCTGACGACAAAAACCCGTTCAGCATACCCTGCCGGTCGGCGCCGTGCACCAGGCTCATCGTAATCGTCGATATGACGCGTATCAGGGCGGACTCGCCTCTTCGAGCACTTCCTCGCAGCCCGTTCCCGAATCGGGCCGCGGCGCCAGGAATACTGCGCCCAGATAGCGCGCGGCCAGGGCATAGGCCACCACCCAGGCGGCAACGCTCACCGCCTGCAGACCCGCGATCGGCAGGCCGGGCAGGCCCGAGGCCGCGCGCGCCAGCGCCGCCGCCACCAGCCCGACTGCGGCCAGCAGTACCCAGGACCTCATGTCCAGTTTGTGGCCCGCATGTGTGCGCCCGGCGATGCACAGCACGCCGAAGATCGATACCCCCATCGCGCCGATCGTCAGCAAGTGCAGGCCTGCACTGGGCGCCACCGGCACACCGAGCAGGGCCAGGCCGCTCAAGGCATAGCCTGCCGCCATCAGCCAATACACCACGTAGAGCATGAGGGCCCAGCGCGACAGCAGCGCGCGGCCGACATGCCAGTCGTTGAGCAGGTTGAGCACGGCGGCAGCCGCAGCCAGCGCCACCCAGCCGGCAATGACCGATCCGGGCAGCACGAACTCGACCGCGGTGTACAGCGCCACGCCGAAGATGGCGAGATTGCGTCGCGGCGGACGCGCGCGGTAATCAGGCAGGTCGTCGTCCTCGCCATGGCGGCGGGCCGCAGCACCATCGCGTCGCAGACGCTCGGCATCGAGCGCATCGTTGACGATGCGCATGGAGATGCGGCTCAAGGCGACCACGATCAGCACCATCATCACGCCGACACCTACCTTCACCCAGCGCATCGGATACAGCCCGCCCAGGGCGTCGGCATGGAAGCCGGCCAGCGCCAGCCACATCGCGCCCAGCCCCCACAGGAAGGCGAGGTGGCGACGCTCGGGGTCGTGCCACAGGCGCGGTGCGACGAGCGCGATCAGCGCGCCGAGAAAGCCCAGGTTGAGCACCGCCGCCAGGGCCTCCCCAACAACGCCCAATGTCCCGGACAGCCAGAAGGCGAGACGGGCAGCCGCCCACAGCAGGACCATACCGAGTGCGACACGGCGCCCCAGGGCGGGTGTACCGGTGAACTCGGGCACCGCCGTCAGCAGGAAGCCCGCCACCGCAGCCAGTCCGAAACCGAACATCAGCTCATACGCATGCCAGACGGTCGGGCCGCCGGACACGGCCGGCACGCCCAGCCCCCAGGCAAGAAAGCCCAGCCAGATCGACAGCAAAATCACGGCGTACCCGGCCGTGGCGAGGAAGAAGGGGCGAAAGCCGCACATGAACAGCGGCCGCGCCGCCAGCCGGTCGAACAAGGTGTCGCGAGTCGTAAAGCGCATGACGTGTACTCCTCAGCCGCCGCAGCGCGCGCCGCCACGGGCGCCCAGCACCGGCTCGGCGGGCACGACCAGGCGCAAGCCTGCACCCGGGCGCACTGCCGGCACCTCAGCCAACGCAGGCACGGCGGGCGGCAAGCCGAAGCTGTCGCGCACCGCCTCCGCCTGCAGCAGTTCCGCGGTATAGTGATAGACCCAGGCGTCGTCCCTGCTCGCCGCAGGCTGACCGAGCTCGAACCGGCACACGATGCGCCCGGGCGTGGGCGCCATCACCAGGATGGCGTCGGACAGGCGGACAGCCTCCATGAGGTCGTGGGTGATCATCAGCACGCCCATGCCTTGCTCGGCCTGCTGCGCCAGCAGCAGGCGGTAGAGCTCTTCCTTGAGACCGACATCGAGCGCCGAGAAGGGCTCATCGAGCAGCAGCAGTTCGGGCGCCAGCACCAGCGCGCGCGCAAGCGCAACACGGCTCTGCATGCCGCCCGACAACTGGTGGGGAAACTTGTCGAGGTCGCGATGCGCGAGCCCCAGGCGCAGGGCAAGCTCGCGGGCGCGAAAGTGGCGCTCGTCGCGCCCCACGCCGGCGGCCTTGAGACCGAGGGCGACGTTGTCGAGCGCCGTCTTCCACGGCAGCAGGCGTGGCTGCTGGAACATGAAGGCGGTGCTCGAAAAGCTGTTCGACACCTCACCCGCCTGCACCGTCAACAGACCGGCAGCAAGGTGCAGCAGCGTGGTCTTGCCACAACCCGAAGGGCCGACCAGGGCGACCACCTCTCCCGCACGCAGGCGGAAATCGATGCCGGCCAGTACCTCGTCGCGCCCGAAGGCGTGGTCGAGCGCGCGGATGCGCAGTTCATGCTGCGTGCCGGCCGCTGCCGGCAGTGTGCCGATGCTCATGTGCCCTGCTCCCGCCAACGCTCAACCTCGCGCTTGATCGGTTCGAGCACCAGGTACTCGACCGCCAGCAGCAAGCCGACCACCGCCGCGATCCAGGCCATGGTCGACGCCGTGTCCAGGTGCGAGCGCGACACCGCGAGCGCCGCACCGACGCCATCCTGGGTGGCGAGCAACTCGGCCATCACCACCACCTTCCAGGCCGTGCCGAGCGCGGCGATCCAGGCCGGGAACAGGTAAGAGACGACATGCGGCAGATAGACGTCGACGAACATCATTCGCCGCGGCAGGCGG
Organism: Thauera mechernichensis; assembly: GCF_029588855.1. Lineage (NCBI taxonomy): Bacteria > Pseudomonadati > Pseudomonadota > Betaproteobacteria > Rhodocyclales > Zoogloeaceae > Thauera > Thauera mechernichensis. The sequence goes on from NZ_JARQZE010000001.1 coordinate 491,868, forward strand.
AAGGCCTCGGCCATGCCGCGCAGGTGGTTGTCGAGCGTGCGCGTGCCCTGCAGCGCCCCGATGAAGATCACCGGGAAGGCAGCGACGAACACGGTGAACACCGGCGTGCCGTCGCTCGCGCCGAACCACAGCATGGCGAGCACCAGCCAGGCGATCGGCGGCGTGCCCATGAGCACGGTGACGAGCGGGCGCGACATCATGGATGCGGTCATCGACAGCCCGGCGACCAGCCCCAGCACACTGCCGGCAAGCACCGCCAGAACATAGCCTGACAGCGCGCGGCGAGCAGTGGCGGCGAGCTCGGGCCAGGCAGCGCCGCTGTCGATGAGCGCCCACAGCGTGGCGAAGGCCGAACGCGGGTCGGGCATGACCAAGGGCCCGTAAACGAGGCTCACCGCCTCCCAGGCGGCGAGCAGCAGGAACAGGCTGGCGATCGCACCCCAGCCGCTCCACAGGTAGGCGGGCAACCCGGCGAGCCAGGCGCGCAGCAGCGTCATCGTATCCCCGCTCCGGCGTAGAAGCCATCATCGGGGAGCTTGCCACCGACCAACGCGGGGTTCCTTGCAAGCAGGTGGCCGTACATGAACTCGAGTTCGGCGCGCGCGGCTGCCGCCGGCACGGCGTCGAGCTGGCTCACCGCAATCGAATCGGCCACCGCCTCGGCGCTGAGCATGTCGATGCGTGCCGCCACCGCCTTGCCACAGGCTTCGGCGTTGGCCTTGCACCAGGCCAGCGAGCGCGCGTACTCGGCCTCGATGCGCGCGACCAGCTCGGGGCGCGCGCGCAGGGCGCCCATCACCGCAATGCCGGCCTGCGGGATGCGTGCCTCGCGAGCGAACACCCGCCCCCACTCCTGCTGCAGGTCGACGCTGCGGTGGAGCTCGGGGGCAAGCACGCTGAGCGGGAAGGAGCCCGTCTTGCGCAAGGCCATCGAGGCGGCCGGCTCGGCAAGCAAGGCGTGGTCGACGCGACGCATGACCAGCAGCTGCATCGCATCGACCGGGCTGGCGACGTAGCGCAGGTTCAGATCCTTCCTGACGTCGATGCCCTGCTGCTCGGCGAGCAGCTGCAGCACGATGTCGGGCATGTCGCCGCGAAACGGCATCGCCAGCTCCTTGCCGCGGAGGTCGGCAAGCGATTTGAGCGTCGGATCGCGCGACACCAGCCACAGCACGCCCCAGGTCGACACGTTGATGAGTTGCAGCTTGGCGCCGCGGTTGTACAGGTTGGCGGCGACGTTGGTCGGCATGGCGAGCACGTCGGCGCGGCCGTCGAGCGCCATCACGCGCAGCTGGTCCGGGTCGCGCCAGGGCACGAACTCGACCACCTCGGCGACGTCGGCGAGCGCACCGGAGTCGACCATGTGGATCAACGCATTCGACACCGAGGCCGAAGGCCCGGACAGGGTCAGCCTCGGCAGCTTCTGCGCATGTACGACGCCGGTGACGAGCAGGAAGGCGCATACCACGCACACGTGCAGCACGGCGCGTGTCCACGCCGGCAGCATCAGTGCGCGCCGCTCGCTCCGGGCGGCCACCGCCCCCTTCTCCGCGCCCGATGCGCCCCCGAAGCGCTGCGTCGAGCGGTCCGCGAACACGACGCCGCGCGAGCGCCGGCGTCGTCCTGAGTAGCGGTGGCCGTTTTCCATATCAGAAGCTCCCGTTCAGGCTGAGTGCGACACCGCGCCCGGGCGCGGCAAGCTCGTTGCCGGAGACGCCGTCGGTCTGGTGCTCGTGGTAGCGCTTGTCGGCGAGATTGGTGAGCTGTACGGCCAGGCCGGCGGACTCGAAGGCGCCGACCTTGCCGAAGTGCCAGCCGAACCCGGCATCCGCGGTGACGAAGCCGGCGGTACGGTTCTCGGTGCCATTGGAGAAGCGCGTGGCGATGCGGTCCTGCTCGGCCACCGCGCGCAGCTGGGCGCGCCACCAGAAGCCGCGCTCGGCCGGCTGGCCAATGCCGAGCGTCAGCTCGGGCGCCGGCATCTGGAACAGCGGCTCCTTGTCCTGGTGGTTCTTGCCGCGCAGCCAGGTAAAGCCGGCGTCGGCAACGAAGGCGCCGAGCGGCATGCTGGCGCTGCCCTCGATGCCGTAGATGCTGACCTTGTCGAGGTTCTCGGTGCGCTTGAGCGGCAGGCCGGTACCCGGATGGCTGGCGCCGGTGATGCGCCCTGCGATGTAGTCGTCGATGCGGGTGTAGAAGGCCGCCACGTTGTAGCTCAACCCGGCCGCGGTGGACTTCAGGCCGATCTCGAAGCTGGTCGACACTTCGGGGTCGAGCTGCGGGTTGCCGACATGGAAGTAGCCATCCCCGCGCGCCGAGTCCTCGAAGCGCTCGCGCATGTCGGCAGCGCGGTAGGCGCGACCGATGTTGGCGTACGCGTTCAGCGCCTCGGCCAAGGGGTGCACCACTCCCAGGGACCACGACAGGTTGTTGTCGACGCTGTCGAGGCCGGTGGTGAGCGCCGAAGGCCCGCTGCCCTTCTGGCTGGCATTACCCTTGACGCGGTCGTAGCGCGCACCCGCCACTACACGCGTGGCGCCGAGCTCGAACTCGTCCTGCACGAACACGCCGGTGGAGCGGATGCGGCCGTCCGAGAACGGGTCATTGCGCACATTGTTGTTGAACAGCGGCGCGTTGTTGTCCATGTAGCGCTCGGGGTCGCCGGTCATGCGCCAGGTCTCGGCGCCCAGCGTGAGCAGGTGGCCGTCGGCAACCGGGAAGATATAACGCGCACGCATGCCGTCGGTGCTGAAGGTGACATCATTACGCACGTAGTCGCGACCGGTGTTGGCCGCACGCGCGCGAATCTGGCGGAACACTTCCTGGCGATAGACCTCGGCCGCCAGCTGCCCTTCGCCGAGCGCTGCATCGATACCCAGCTCGTAGAGTTCGCGGCGCTGCTCGGGCGAATGGATGGTGACCTTGCCCAGCGGCGGCGGAATGCCTGCACCGCTGCGGGTGGAGCCGGGGTACCAGACATCCTCGTCGTTATGGCGCTGCAGGTTCAGGCGCAGGCTGACACCCTCGGCGACGCGGTGGCGGTACTTCGCCAGCAGCGTGTCGGACTGGTAGCCGGTGCGCGCCTCACGCCCATCGGGACTGCGATAGTCATCGACGTCACGGCCGGCGACGCCGAGCACGAGTGCATTGTCGGCACTGGCATGCTGCAGCAGCAGCGCGCCGGCAATGCCCTTGTCGACGCTGCTGAAGCGGACACCCGCTCGGCCGCCGGTGCGCGCCTCGTCGCTGAACTCGGCCTCGGGCGTGATCAGGTTGACCACACCGCCCATCGCGCCACTGCCGTACAACACCGAACCCGGCCCCTTGACCACCTCGACGCGCTCGAGCAGGCCGAGATCCATGAACGATGCGATCGCCCCCTGCGGCTGGGCGGAATTGACCCGCAAGCCATCGACCATGACCACCACGCTTTCCTTCTTGAGCCCACGCAGCACCGGGTTCTGCCCCCAGGCACCGTCGGACTGCGCGGCCAGGCCCGGCTTGCCGCGCAACAGCTCGCCGGCTACTGCGCCGCTCGCCGCAGGAGCGTGGAGGATCTCGACCGCCTGTGGCGTCTCCAGCACGTCGGCGGCATAGCCTTTGGCGGTGACGACCTGGGTGCCGAGCACGGTGTCGGCCGCGACCGCAGGCAAGGAAACGAAGGAAAGGCCCAGCATCGCCGGGGCCAGCGCGCGCAGACGCAAATGCATGACAGCTCCAAGGGTTCTCGAGCTGGCTGGCGGCGGCTGGCTTGCTCTTCAGGATATAAGGATCGGACGAAATGATAATACAAAAATGCGAATTATTCGCATTTGATCCCGATCAAAAAACCCTCCTGCTGTGTCGCCCTTGCGTACCTGTCAGCGCCAGGTCACGGTAGCGGCAAGCAGATAGCCTGCGCCATACACGGTCTTGATGAACTTGCCGCTGTGCCCGCCCTGCTCGAAACGCTTGCGCAAGCGCGACACGCGCAGATCGATGCTGCGATCGAGGGCGGACACGTCGCGCCCGGCGAGCAACTGCTCGCGCGACAGGATCTGGTTGGGACGCTCGAGGAAGGCGATGAGCAACTGCGACTCGGCCAGACTCAGGGTCTCCTCGACCCCCTCTGGCGACACCAGGCGATGCGTGCCGCGCTCGAAGGTCCAGCCTGCAAAGCAGGCAACGCCCGGGGGCTGGGCGCAGGCCGCCGGCTCGGGCTGGTAGCGGCGCAGGATGCTGCGCACGCGCGCGATGAGTTCGCGCGGCTCGAAGGGCTTGACCACATAGTCGTCGGCGCCGAGCTCGAGGCCCATCACACGGTCATGGGTATCGTCACGGCCGGTGGCAATGAGCAGACCGAAGCGATGACGGCCACGCACCTGCTGCAGCACCTCCATGCCGTCCATGTCGGGCAGGCCGAGGTCGAGGATGGCGAGATCGGGCGACTGCATGCGCAACTGGCGCAGGAATTCACCCCCGGTCGGGAACACCGCATGGCGGTAGCCGAAGCGCTCGAGCGTACCGGTGATCAGCCGCGCCACCGCGGCATCGTCCTCGACGACGTGAATCAACGCCTGCCCTGGCTGTGCCCTGTCGCTCAACTCGGCTCCCTCAAGCTTGAAGCATGCTTTGCCCGCGGCGCGATTGGCGGCGCGGACGCTCAGGCGATCGCGGCATGCAGCGCGGCGGCAAGCTGCTCTGCGCTGAAGGGCTTGTCGAGCACCTGCACGTCCGCCTCCTCGCGGCCGTCCTCCGCCTTGTCGGCGTAGCCGCTCATCAGCACCAGCGGTAACTCGGGCCGGAAACGGCGCACGAAGCGTGCAAGCGCACGCCCGTCCATGCCCCCCGGCATCACGATGTCGGACAACACCAGGCCGATCGCGGGGATATTCTCGACCATGTCGGCGGCCTCGTGGCCACTTTCGGCCTCGAGCACGGCGCAGCCAAGCGCCGAAAGCTGCTTGCGCACGACGTCGCGCACCTTGTCGTCGTCCTCTACGAGCAGGACCAGGCGCCCCTCGAGCGCCGCTGCCGGCGCCACGCTCACGGGTGGCGGTGCGACCGCTTGCACCTGCTGCGGCGCCTGCGGCAGCAGGAGCGACAAGGTGGTGCCGACTGCCTGCCGGCTACGGATCCGCACCCCCCCGCCCGACTGCTTGATGAACCCATACACCATCGGCAACCCGAGACCACTGCCGCGGCCAAAGCTCTTGGTGGTGAAGAAGGGCTCGAACACCCGCGCCAGCGTCGCGCTATCCATGCCCGTGCCGTTGTCGCTGACCGCAATCTGGACATAGCAGCCGGGCGGCAGTTCAAGGTCGGCCGCCGCCCGCCCCTCGATGCACTCGAGCGAACACTCGATGCGCAGCTCACCTCCATTGGGCATGGCGTCGCGGGCATTGAGGGCGAGATTGAGCAGTGCGCTCTCGAGCTGGTTGGGGTCGACCAGCGCGCGCAGATCGACGTCGCGAGAGGCCGTTGAGATGGCGATCGTGCTCGGCAACGAGCGCCGGATCATGCGTGCCATGTCGAGCACGAGGCCATTGACCTCGACCACCACCGGCGCGATCGGTTGCCGGCGCGAGAAGGCGAGCAGCCTGCGCACCAGTCCGGCGCCGCCCTCGGCGGCCGCCATCGCCGGCTGCACATATTCGTCCACCGCGGGATGCTCGCCCAGCACCTCGATCAGGCCCTGCAGGTTGCCCATCACCACGGTGAGCATGTTGTTGAAGTCGTGGGCGAGACCGCCGGTGAGCTGGCCGATCGCTTCCATCTTCTGCGCCTGGGCGAGCGCGTCCTGCGTGCGGCGCTGTTCGGTGATGTCGACCGCATGCACATAGCAGCCGATCACCTCGCCATCCGGCCCGAAATCGGGCACCAGGGTGCTGCGGGTAAAGCGCGTCTCGCCGTCCGGGCCGGGCATGCTGTACTCGTAGCTCACCTGCTCGCCGGCAAGCGCGCGGCGCACCTTGTCCTCGACCTGGGCGAACACGTGGGGGCCGATCACCTCGGGGATGGGGCGGTCCTTCATTGCCTCGCTGGTGGTGCCGAACCACTGCGCGTAACGCTTGTTGCCGTAGCGGAACACCCAGTCGTGATCGAAGTAACCCACATGGGCCGGAATCGTATCGGTGATCTGGCGCAGGCGCAGTTCGCTGTGACTGAGCCGCTCCTCGCTCGACATCTGCTGCTCCCGACTCATCCCCGTGGCGCTCCAACTCAGTCCGCAATCACCCGCACAAAACCGGCCCATTCTATGCCTGTGCCGGCCATGCGGACGCCCAGGACACGATTCAGTACATTCCCACGCAATTACGGACAAGATGTTTTGTCATTCTCCATACCCGACGGTATGGAGACCCAGGCCGTCCCTGGGCTCGCCATCCCGATCGCCAACCTGTTGCACACATCTGGGAGTGGAGAAGGATGTCGAAGACTGCATACGAACAAGGACTGGACAAGAATCCGGCGAACTACGTGCCCCTGTCGCCGCTCAGCTTCATCGAGCGCACCGCCATGGTGTACCCCGCGCGCACCAGCGTCGTGCACGGCGCTCGCAGCTATACCTGGGCGCAGACCTACGAGCGCTGCCGCCGCCTGGCGAGCGCGCTGGTCGCCCACGGCGTGGGCAAGGGCGACACGGTGGCGGTGATGCTGCCCAACGTGCCGCCGATGTTCGAGGCCCACTTCGGCGTGCCGATGACGGGCGCCGTGCTCAACACGCTCAACACCCGGCTCGACGCCGAGGCCATCGCCTTCATGCTCAAGCATGGCGAGGCCAAGGTGCTGATCACCGACCCCGAGTTCGCGGGCGTGATCCGTGCCGCGCTAGAGTTGCTCGACGGCGACAAGCCGCTCGTCATCGACGCGCTCGACTCCGAATACCCGGGCACCGAGCGCGTCGGAACGCTCGAGTACGAAGAGGTCCTCGCCGGCGGCAACCCCAACTACGCCTGGCGCCTGCCGGCCGACGAGTGGGACGCGATCGCGCTCAACTACACCTCGGGCACCACCGGCAACCCCAAGGGGGTGGTCTACCACCACCGTGGCGCATATCTGAACGCCGCCTCCAACATCATCAGCTGGGGCATGCCGCAGCACTCGGTCTACCTGTGGACGCTGCCGATGTTCCACTGCAACGGCTGGTGCTTCCCGTGGACCCTGGCAGCCAACGCCGGCGTCAACGTCTGCCTGCGCAAGGTCGATCCGGCGCTCATCTTCGAGCTGATCCGCAGCCAGAAGGTCACCCACATGTGCGGCGCGCCGATCGTGTACGGCATGCTCATCAACGCCCCCGACGCACTGCGCGCCGGCATCGAGCACAGCGTTGCCGGCCTCATCGCAGGTGCCGCGCCCCCGGCCGCGATCATCGAAGGCGCCGAGCGCATCGGCTTCGACATCACCCACGTCTATGGCCTGACCGAAACCTACGGTCCGGCATCGGTGTGCGCCAAGCACCCCGAGTGGAACGAACTGCCGATCGACCGCCGCGCCGAGCGCAACGGCCGCCAGGGCGTGCGCTACCACATGCAGGAAGCAATCACCGTGCTCGACCCGACCACGATGGAGCCGGTGCCCGCCGACGGCGAGACCATGGGCGAGATCATGTTCCGCGGCAATCTGGTGATGAAGGGCTATCTCAAGAACGAGAAGGCCACGAATGAAGCCTTCGCGGGCGGCTGGTTCCACACCGGCGACCTCGCGGTCATGCACCCGGACGGCTACGTCAAGATCAAGGACCGCTCCAAGGACGTGATCATCTCCGGCGGCGAGAACATCTCCTCGCTTGAGGTCGAAGAGGTGCTGTACCGCCACCCCGCAGTGCTGACTGCCGCCGTGGTCGCCAGGCCAGACGAGAAGTGGGGCGAGGTGCCCGCCGCCTACATCGAGGTCAAGGACGGCGCCGGCGTGACCGCGGACGACATCATCGCCCACTGCCGCGAACACCTCGCTCGCTACAAGGTGCCCAAGCACATCGAGTTCTGCGTCCTGCCCAAGACCTCGACCGGCAAGATCCAGAAGTTCGCGCTGCGCGAAATGGCCAAGTCCGCCTCGGCCATCGAGTAAGCACCCCGCAAGGCCCCCCGAGACCCGGGCGGCGGCCATCGTGCCGCGGCCCGGGCCTCCCCCAGCATAACGACAACCCAAGGAAGACAAACCATGTTGATTCAGCGCCAGCACGGCGCCGAGCATCCGTATTGGCCGCTCGGCCCGTTCAAGATCCGCCTGCCCTTCATCCACTATCGCTGGGAATACCCCGAGATGGTGCAGGGCCTGTTCATGTTCGTGGTCGGCCTGGCCATGATCCCCCTGCTGCAGAAGTACCTTGGCATGCCCTACGAGGCGGCGCTCGCCTTCTGCGTCATCGCCGGCATCGGCTACATGCTGCCGGCGCTGCTCGGCGTACCGCTCGTCCCGGGCTGGATCACCCCCGCGATTCCGGTCGTCATCCTCTTCCTGCAGGGCTTCGAACCCGGCCCCGAGGCGGTGCGCGCCATGTTCGCACTGCAGATCACGGTATTCGCCATCTTCCTGATCCTGGGCATCACCGGACTGGGCAACAGGCTGGTGACGATCATCCCCAACTCGCTCAAGAGCGGCATCATCATCGGCGCCGGCATCGCGGCAATGATGGGCGAACTCAAGGCCGGCGGCCGTATCGACAGCACCCCGATCTCGCTGCTGCTGGGCTCGATCGTGTCGGCCTACATCCTGTTCTCGCTGTCGTTCAAGCATATCGTCGAGACCAGCAGGTTCGCCAAGACGATCTCCAACTTCGGCATGATCCCTGGCCTCTTCGTCGCCATCCTGGTGGGCTGGGCGGTCGGTGAATATCCGCTGCCGAGCATCGAGTGGGGCATCACCCAGCCCGACTTCAAGGGCATGACCGAGTACCTGATCTTTGCCGTCGGCATGCCCAGCCTGGACATGTTCCTGCTCGCCATCCCGACCGCGATCATCGCCTACGTGATCGCCTTCGGCGACATCCTGGTCGGCTTCACGCTGTGCAAGCGCGTTGACCACCTGCGCCCGGACGAGAAGATCGAGCTCGACGTCACCCGCGTGCACCTGGTCACCGCGCTGCGTAACGGCATCCACGCCTTCTTCGCCCCCTGGCCCGGCCTCGCCGGCCCGCTGTGGACCGCCGCCCACGCCACCGTGGCCGAACGCTACGCGCTGGGTCGCAAGTCGATGGACTCGATCTTCTCCGGCGGCGGTACGTTCTGGATCACCGGCTTCGTCGCCCTCTTCATCCTGCCGCTGGTGTCCTTCTTCAAGCCGGTGCTGCCGATCGCGCTGTCGCTGACCCTGGTGCTGACGGCCTACATCTGCATCATGGTGGGCATGGAAGAGCTGAAGAACTCGACCGAACGCGGCGTGGCCGGCATCGTGGCGGTGACGCTGGCCATGCCTGATCCGAAGGCGACCGTGTACGCGGTGGTGATCGGCCTGCTGCTGTACTGGCTGATCGAGCGTCCCAACGCCGCCCAGCGCGCCAAGCAGGACCTGTCGATCATCGGCGACAACACGGCCGACATCGAAGCCGGCGATGAGCACGGCGTGGCCAGGAAGTAATCGTCAAATCGGATCGCACGCTGCGCTGGGGCCCGCCCCGGCGCAGGCGGCCGCCGAGGGGGCTGGAGCTGTTAGCAGAAACGCTACCAGCCCAGCCCTTTTCTCATCAGCAGCAGCACCGCCATGCCGAGGATGAAGGGCAGCCAGGGGTTGCGCCAGCGCACGGCCACGGCAACCACCACGATGCCGGCGGCGAGCTTGGGGTTGAAGGGATCGAAGCTGCCGCCATCGAGCAACAGGTCAGGCATCACCAGCGCCGACAGCGCCGCCGCTGGCGCATAGCGCAAGGCGCGCTGCAACGCAGGCGGCAGACGGCCTTTCTCGCCGGCGAGGATGAAGCTGCCACGGGTGAGGATGGTGGTCGAGCCGATCGTCAGCAAGGTCAGCCACAGCCACAGGCCCTCGCTCATCACGCCTTCGGTCATCGCACCGCCCTCCCCGCCAGCGCGCGTTCGGCGACAAACCCGGCACCGATGCCGAGCGCGATGCCGGCGATCAGGCCAAGACGCAACGGCAGCTCACGCAACAACACCGCGCCCAGGCCGCCGACCAGGGCTGCTACCCACATCGGGCGCTCGCGCAACATCGGGATCATCATCACCATCAGCGCGATCGTGGTCATGAACTCGAGCGACCAGTCGCCCGGAATCACGCCGGCCCCCAGCACGCCTCCCAGCACGCAGCACTGCCACAGCGCCCAGCAGTACAGCGAGGGCACGATGTAATAGCCCCAGCGCCAGTGCGGATCGTCCGCCTTGTGCAGCTTCTCGGCGCCGATCGCGAACATGCCATCGACCAGCAGGTAGCTCGACGCGAGGCGGCGCATGAAGGGGTGGCCGTGGAACACCGGCGCCAGTGCCGCGCTGAAGATGACGAAGCGCAGGTTGAGCACCAGCGCGGTAAGGAAGATCAGCCACAGCGGCGCGCCGCTGCCGATCAGCGGCAGCGTACCGAGTTGGGCCGTGCCGGCATAGACCAGCAGGTTCATGCCCATGGCCTCGAGCGGCGACAGCCCGATCGAGCGCATGGCGATGCCGGTGACCACGGCCCAAGGCACGAGACCGACCGAAAGCGGCAAGAAGTCGCGCATGCCCTCGCGGGCACCGCGGCGGAAGGACGATTCCATGAGGCGTGGGTGCAAAAAGCGTCCAAGCATAACAGGCCCGCGCGACAAGTCGACGCTCACACCAGGCGCATCGCCCTCCCGTAGGAGCGGCGCCAGCCGCGAGCCTTTCGCGCGGCGCCAATGCGCGATGTCGCCTTCAACACCTCGCGGCTCGCGCCGCTCCCACGGCACCCCACAGCACTGCGCGCGCCGCTGCACGTGTGTGCGCTCAAGGCCTTACAAGCACTCAGAACCCGAGCGCCTCGCCCGCACCGAACAGTGTCGCAATACCAAGGCCGAGGAAGATCGCTGCAGCAATGCCATGCACCAGCCGTACCGGCATGCGCGCGGCGATGCGGTCGCCGAGTACCACCGCCGGCACGTTGGCGATCATCATGCCCAGCGTAGTGCCTGCGACCACCGCAACCAGGGCCTGGTACTGCGCGGCCAGCGCCACGGTGGCGACCTGCGTCTTGTCGCCCATCTCGGCAAGGAAGAAGGCGATCAGGGTGGCACCAAAGACACCAAGACGCGGCAGCTTGGCGTCGTCTTCATCGAGCTTGTCGGGGATCAGCGTCCATACCGCCATCGCGATGAAGGACAGGCCCAGCACCCAGCGCAGGGTCTGCGGCCCCATCAGGGTGGTGAGCCAGGTGCCGACCGCAGCGGCGAAGGCATGATTCGCCAGGGTGGCGACCAGGATGCCGGCGATGATCGGCCATGGGCGGCGGAACTTGGCGGCAAGGATGAAGGCGAGCAGCTGCGTCTTGTCGCCGATCTCGGCAAGGGCGACGATGGCAGTGGAGATGAGGAAGGCGTCCATTCGATTCCAGTCCTGGCCGGCAGAACACCCATGACCCCGCGCCACCCCGGCCATTGACGGCAGCAGCAGGGTCAAAGGTCTTGCCAGGTCCATGGACCCGTGCGCACCACGGCCGGACGGCCGAGCATGTTGGCGCGCACCCCTCCCGAGCTCCGGAGGGCGGCTACTCCCCAATGACGGCGCGGATTCTAGCCGAGCCCGCACACAGGGTCAAAGCGAAGTCGCCAACAAGCCAACAAACCAAGGGGAAATCGGGGTCTGTCCCCTACGCCCGCTTTAAGGGCGCCGTGGCCAGAAGATCACCCCGCCTGGCCGCGCTGCATCGCCATGCGATACACCAAGGGCACGGCGAACAAGGTCAGCACGGTCGAGAAGCCCAAGCCCCACACGATACTCGCCGCGACCGGCCCCCACATCAGCGACTTGCCGCCGAGGCCGATGGCGAGCGAGAACAGACCGCCGATGGTGGTGGTCGAGGTGATCAGGATCGGCACCACGCGCCGACGCGCGGCATAGATCGCGGCGTGCTGCACGCTCATGCCTGCGGCACGGCGCTCGTTGGCGGCGTCGATGAGGACGATCGCCGAGTTCACCGCAATGCCGGTGAGCGCAATCACGCCGTACAGGGTGTACAGCGACAGCGGATTACCCGACACCAGCAGGCCGAGGACGACGCCGGTGAAAGCCAGCGGCACGGTGACGAGGATGATGAAGGGCTGCCAGTAGCTGCGGAACTGGGCGGCCAGAATCAGGTAGATCAGGCCAAGGCCCAGCAGGAACAGGCGCCCCATCGAATCGAGACTTTCCTGGATGTCCTCGAGCTCGCCCGAGAAATCCAGCTCCACGCCCGGATACTGCGGCTGCAGCCGCTCCCAGGCGGCCTTGAGGCGGTTGTTGGCCTCCAGCGTGTCGATCTCGCTGCGCTCGAGCTCGGCTTCGACGGTGATCGCGCGCGTCAGCTGGTAGTGGCGGATGTAGCCTTTGGACAGGCGCAGCTCGTGGTCCACCAGGTCGCCCAACTGCACGCTGCCGCCCGCACGCAGAGGCACGGGCCGCTGCAAGAGTTCGGTCACGTCGGCGAAGGGTTCGGCACGTGCGCGCACCACGACCTCGACCTTCTCGCCGGCGTCGCGCGTGGTCGCGACGATCTCGCCCTCGCCGTACAGACGCAGCAGGCGCGACACCTCGTGCGCCCCCACCCCGGCACGCGCGAGCTTCTCGCGGTTGAGCACCAGGCGCATCTCGTTGCGCCCGGCCACATCATCGTCGGTCAGGTCGCGCACGCCCGGAAGCCCGGCCACTTCGGCCATCACCGCATCGGCCGCCGCACGCAACACGGCATAGTCGTCCGACTTGACCTTCACCGACACAGGCTTGGCCGTCGGTGGTCCGCCCTTGATCTCCATGAAGGAGTAACGCGCCTCGCCGTCAAGCGCCTCGATCAGCGGACGCAACTCGGCGACGAGCTCGCCGGTGTCGCGCATGTCGCCGTTGCGTGGCGTCAGCGACACCAGCACCTGTGCGTACTGGTCGCCATAAACCGGCTCGGTGTCGGTGAACTTGAGCCCAGCATAGGGCGTGATCGAGCGCAACTCGGCAGGATCGATCGTGCGTGCCAGCACCTCGGCGGCGCGCTCGGCGGCGGCCAGCGAACGCTCGGGAGTGACGCCGGGCGGCATATCGACGCTGACGTAGAACAGACGCATCGAGTCGAAGGCGAAGAACTCCATCTTCACCCAGCCTCCGCCGACCGCCCCGCCAGCGCCTGCCATCACCATAACCAGGACGGCAACGCCCAGGCGCGGGCGGCGCAACACGCCGACCAGCGCACGCGCGTACTTCACCCGCAACCAATGGGTGAAGCGCTCGCGCAGCACCTGCGCTCGCGTGCGCCGCTGCGCGGGCCGCACCTTCAGGGCGAGGATATGCGTGGGCAGGATCCAGAACGCCTCGAAGAGGCTGATCAACAGGCCAACGGTCACAACGAAAGGCACGATGAACATGAAGCTGCCCAGGATGCCCGGCAGCAGCATCAGCGGCAGGAAGGCAGCGATGGTGGTCAGCACCGCTGCCAGCACCGGCAGCCCGACTTCGCGCACGCCACCGATTACCGCTGCATGGGGCTCGTCCCCACGTTGCAGACGGTAATAGATCGCCTCGACCACCACGACTGCATCATCGACGAGCATGCCGAGCGCGATCACCACGCCCAGCAGCACGGTGAGGTTGAGCGTCGACCCGATCAGCTCGGCGGCGATGAAGGTGCCCGCCAGCGAGAACGGTACGCCCAGCGCCACCAGCAGGGCCAGCCGCGAACCAAGGAAGATCCAGCACATCAGCAGCACCGCAGCGAGACCGAACAGCGCGTTCGACTCCATGACCCCGATCGCATGGCGCGTGGCGTGCGTCTGATCGTCGATCAGCGCCAGCTGAACGCCCTGCGCAGCGAGCAGCATGTTGCGATCGGCGGCGAACTGCTGCAGGCGCTCGACCAGCTGCAGGGTATTGGCGTCGGGCTGCTTGGTGATCGAGAACATCACCGCGGGCTGCCCGCCGTAGCTGACGAGCTGGTTCGCGCGCTCGCTGCCGCGCACCACCGCGGCGACCTCGTCGACGGCAACGCGCCCCTGCGGCGTCACCACCGCGACCTGGGCCAGCGCTTCGGGGTCGGGCGTCTTGCCTTCGAGGCGGACCAGCCATTCGCGGTCCTCAACCCTGACCCGGCCGCCGAGCGTGTTCTGGAACCAGGCCGCGACGCTATCGGAAAGCGCGATCGGCGACAGCCCTGCCGCCGCCAGCCGTGCCGGATCGAAATCGACCTGTAGTTGCGGGTCGTCCAGCCCGGCCGCGATCACCTGATCAACGCCGGCCAGGCCCTCTATCTCCTTCTTGAGCACGAAGCCTGCACGCCGCAGGCGCTCGCCGCCGCTGCCGTGCAGCACCATCACGGCGGTCGGAAACCCGTTCGAACTGGTGATCTCGAGCACCATCGGGTCGGTCGCATCGGGCGGCAACTCCGCCGCCGCCTTGTTCTGGATCTCGCGCCGCAGGTCGTTCACGCGCTTGTCGAACTGGCGCTCGGAGACCTCCTCGAAGCGCACCAGGATCGACGACATGCCCTCGCGGCTGGACGAGGACACGAAACGGATGTCCTTGACCTGCTTGATCGCATCCTCCAGCGGCCCGGTGAGCTCGCGCTCGACATCCTCGGCCGAGGCCCCGGGCAGGCTGGTCATGATGCTGACCCAGTTGAAGTTGATCTCCGGATCCTGCGCGCGCGGCATGGTGAGATAGGCGAACAGGCCCGCCACCAGCACCAGGATGAAGGTGATGTTGGCCAGCGGATGGTTGTCGATCAGCCGGCCATAAACGCCGCCGCCATGATCACCGCGCATCGGCGCACTCACTGCGCTTCCGCCGCGCGCTCGGCGTGCAGGTCGAGCGCGAAGCGCCCGTCGTCGACGAGTTCGGTCGCCAACGGCCAATCCACCGCCAACGGCCGGCCCGCCTGAGCCTGCGGCAAGGGCATGAACTGCGGCTGGCCATCGCGAACGACCCAGGCACCCAGCACGCCCTCGCGCTGCTGCAGGTAAGCCGCGGGCAGGTGCGGGTCCGTGCTGCGCCAGCGCAACTCGCCCGCCAGGCCGGGGGCGAGCGCACTTGCCGCCACCAGCACCGCCTCACGCACCTGGCCCGCGGTTTCTACAACAGGCGAGATACGCCGCACCGACAACTCATGGGCGGCGTCGCCGACATGCAGTCGCCAGGCCTGGGCGCGCTCGAAAGCCTCGACCTGGCTGGCCGGTACACGGGCGCGGACCTCGACCTCATCGCTTGCCGCCAGGGTGAGCAAAGGCATGCCCGGGCTTGCCAGGTCGCCTACGCTGGCGCTGCGGCTGCGCACGACACCCGCGTAGGGCGCACGTACCACGCAGCGCGCAAGGGCAAGCTCGGCGGACGCGACCGAAGCCGCGGCCGCAGCACGCTCGCTCTCGAGCACGCCGACCTCGGTCTCGCGGATGCGCAAGCCGTCGGCACTGATGAAACCGCGCGCTGCCAGCGCACGCGCCTGTGCAAGCTGGGCACGCGCCAGCTCGATGCGGCTATCGACCAGGGCGCGCTGGGCGCGGGCGCGTTCGAGTTCGATGCGGTAGGCCGCATCATCCAGACGCACCAGCACTGCACCGCGCGCAACGGCCTCACCCTCTCGCACCGGCATGGCAAGGATACGTGCGGAAACCTCGGCGGCGATGCCGGCTTCGTCACGCGCGTGGACTGCAGCGGGTATGCGGAACTCGGGGTAAAGGGCGATCTCGGACAGGGGTTTCGCGTTCCACTCAGTCGCCAACGACAGCGTGGGAAGCAACAGCAACACGACAGCGAGGACTCTCATCGCAGCTCTAGGTGGTCATTTGTGAAGGCCTGGCCACGACCGCGACGGCAAGTTAAGCCAGCCTCAGCGTTGGTCGATGACGTGAAAACCCAGGGTGGGCGCGGTGAAATCGTCGGGCGTCGCACCGAGCCCGATCTCGCCATCGCCATACAGGGTACAGGTGTCGCGCCGCAGGGCCACCGGCGCGGATGCCGACGCAAAGCGAACCCAGCTGCCGTTGCTGCTGAAGTCGGTGAACACGCACTGACCGCCAGTCCACTCGATACGCGCATGGCGGCGCGACACACGCGGATCGTCGATGGAGAAGCCAACGCCATCGCCACGACCTATGACCAGCGGGCCATCGTCAGGATGGAGCTCGATACGCTGGTCGAGGCGCTCGATATCGATGCGCTGCACCGAGACCGGCCCATCGATGAGTTCCTGGAAACCAAGCATGGTGGTAAGCGTGGTCTCGGCGGTGCGACTGAAATCCACCCGCCACACCCGCAACGGCTCGGCCTTGCCCTTGATGCTGATGCGATCGAGGCTGTGGCAACCAAGGCGCATCGCGTCGGGCAAGCTGTCGAAGACGCTCTCGCCGATGAGAATCTCTCCCGCCTGGGCACGGTCGCTCAGGCGGGCGGCCACGTTGACCGCATCGCCGTAGCAATCGCCGCCATGCTCGACGATCGAACCGCGCGCGACCCCCGTCTTGATCCCCAGCGGTGCGCGTTCGGTCTCGCCATGCGTGAGCTCGCGCACGACCTCGGGCATGTTCGCAGCAGCCTGAACCGCGGCGACCGTGTCGTCGAACAGCACCAGCACGCCGTCGCCCAGGTACTTGACGACGCGCCCCCCGGCGCATGCCAGATGGCGACCGAGCGCGTGCATGCGGCGAGTGACGATCTGCGTCGCCGCCACATTGCCCGCCGTCTCGAACAGCCCGGTGCTGCCCGTAAGATCGGCGAATACCACGGTCCTGACCGATTGCTCCACACGCCTCCTCATTCTGTCGCCGGACGCGCAGACGGGCGCCCCGGGCAGAGGGGGCGCGCATTCGCAGCATCGCGGAATGCGTGATGCTAGCACTAAGGCTTGAAGACGTCATCGCTGAAGGTGCCGCCGCCGACATGCGCATCGCGCCCTGCACAAAGCGCATCTCGGTGCAGGGCCGCACCGTGGGGGACATCCCCACTGGAAGCGCACGCGAAAGCACCGTAGTCTCGCTCGATGCCAGGGGCAAGCCGCCGCACAAGCCGGGACTCAGCATGCACACCACAGCAAAATACAGATTATTCAATGCCTTGCTCGCACTCAAACAGCTGCAGGCGGATCTGAAAGACGCCCTCAAGATCGGGCTTGCCGCGCTGCTGTGCCTGGTGCCGAGTGCCCGCGCGGCCGATGTCGTGCGCCTTGCCGCGGTCGACATGCCGCCGTACCTGGGCGCCCATATCGAGCGCCAGGGGTATGCGGTCGAACTCGTTCGCCGCGTGCTGGCGCAGAGCGGCCTGGAGGTCGAGATCCGTTTCTACCCGGCTGCACGCGCGCTCGCCCTTGCCGAGTCCGGCAAGGTGGATGGCGTGCTGCCGATCGTGGGCGCCAACGCCGGAAGCCGCATGCTGCAACTGAGTGCACCCTTCCCTGGACTCAATCTCGGCCTGCTCAAGCGACGCCAGGATATCGTCCCGTATCCTGAGGATGCAGATCGCCGCCCAACAGTTGCACTCCGGGACCTGGCAACGCTGCGTATCGGCATGCTCAAGGGCGCGAAACTACCGGCGGAAGTCGACGCTGCGGTTTCGCCGACGCGCGAATACGTCGCCTCCGACCTGCAGAACCTGGACAAGCTCGCGCTCGGCCGCATCGACCTCATGCTGGTCGACAAGTACCGTGCGAGCGACCTGATGGTACTGCACCGCCCCCATCTGATCGGACAGTTGGAGTTTCTCGATCCGGCGTTGTTTCCGACCCCGTTCCACGTTGGCTGGTCTACGCAGTCACCCCGCCACAAGGCCCTGGCTGCAGCCTTCGACCAAACCCTTGCGGCGATGGCCGCTGCCGGTGAGTTGCGGGAGATCCTGTTCAGCCATGGCCTGCGCGCCAACGACACGGCCAGCGGGCACGCTGCGCGCCTGACGATCGGCACGGTGAACAATCCCGACATGCTGGTGATGAAGCGCCTGTCCGCCGAATTCGAGCGCGCCAACCCGGACATCACGCTCGACTGGCGCGTAATCGACGAGACCGTCCTGCGCACTCGCCTGATGACCGACCTGGCGATCGCCGACGGCCAGTTCGACATCATGACCATCGGCTCGTATGAGACGCCGCTGTGGGGGCAACGCGGCTGGCTCGAGCCACTCACCGACCTCCCGGCCGACTACCAGGAGGCCGACCTGCTTGCATCGGTGCGCGCCAGCCTGAGCCACGACGGAACGCTCTACGCCCTGCCGTTCTATGCCGAAAGCTCGATGACCTACTACCGGCGAGACCTGTTCGAGCGCGCCGGCCTCACCATGCCGGCGCGCCCGACGTACGCGGACATCGAGCGTCTCGCCAGCGCCCTCGACGACCCCGGGGCCGGCGTGCGCGGTGTCTGCCTACGCGGCAAGATCGGCTGGGGCGAGAGCGTCGCGGTCATCGCTCCCATGGTCAACACCCATGGCGGACGCTGGTTCGACGAGCACTGGCAACCGGAGGTCGACACGCCTGCCTGGCAGCGGGCAATCGAACTCTACGTGAGGCTTCTGCAGCGCCACGGGCCAAGCGACGCCAGCGAGCGCGGCTACCGCGAAACCCTGCAACTCTTCGCTGACGGGCATTGCGCAATCTGGATCGACGCCACGGTCGCCGCGGGCCTCCTCTACGACCCGCAGCAATCGAAGGTCGCGGCCCAGGTCGGCCATGCACCGGCCCCAGTGGGCAGCGTGGAGCTCGGCGAGCACTGGTTATGGAGTTGGGCGCTCGCGATACCTGCAACGTCGACACGCAAGGCCCACGCCCGACGCTTCCTCGAGTGGGCGACCTCGCAGACCTATGCCGAGCGTGTCGGCGAACAGGTAGGGTGGGTTGCAGCCCCCCCCGGCACACGGCTATCGACCTACGCCAGGCCGGAATACCAGGCCGCGGCCCCCTTTGCGGACTTCGTGCTGGCATCGATCCGGGACGCCGACGACGCGCTGCCAGGCCGTCACTACCGCGGCATCCAGTTCGTCTCCATCCCCGAATTCCCGGCCATCGGACATGCGCTCGCGGTGGAGGTGAATCGTGCCCTGAACGGCAAGATCAGCGTCCAGCAGGCGTTGCGCAACGCCCAGATCGAGATCCGACGCATCCTGGAGGCAGCAGGTTACTACGCCGCCCCTGCCACTAGCGGCTGAGGCGCAGCCGGAATCAGTCGGCGTAGCGGGCGCGGATATCCTCGATCTCGGCGCGGAGGGAAACGAAGCTGGCCGCAAGCACGGGGTCGAAGTGCTGCCCCGCCTGGGCCTGGATATGGGCAAGGGCGTCGTCCACCGACCACGCCTTCTTGTAGGGCCGAACCGAGGTCAGCGCGTCGAAGACATCTGCAACCGCGACGATACGGCCCGCCAGCGGGATCGCCTCGCCAGCCAGCCCACGCGGATAACCACTGCCGTCCCACTTCTCATGGTGGCTGACCGCAACGGTGGTCGCCAGCGCCAGCAGTTCGGAACCTTCCGGATCACCGATGATGTGGGCGCCGATCGCGGCATGCGTCTTCATCACCTCCCACTCCTCCGCGGTCAGCTTGCCAGGCTTGCCAAGGATGTGATCAGGAATCCCGATCTTGCCGATGTCGTGCATCGGCGCCGCATTGAAGAGCAGCTCGCTCCAGGCCGCGTCCTGCTGCAGGGCGCGGGCCAGGCTGCGCGCGTAATGGCTCATGCGCACCACGTGCTTGCCGGTCTCGTCATCCTTGAACTCGGCGGCATTGCACAGGTTACGGATGATCTTGATGCTGGCATGGTTGAGTTGCCGCGTGCGCTCACGCACCTGCGCCTCGAGTTGCAGGGTGTGGCGATTGGCCGCAAGGTGGGCTGCCACTCGCGATAACACGATTCGCGGCCGTACCGGCTTGGTGATGTAATCCACCGCCCCGGCATCGAAACCATGCTCGTGATCATCCTCATCGTCACAGGCAGAGACGAAGATCACCGGAATGGCGTGGGTGCGGGGGTCCGCCTTGAGCCGTTTGCACACGGCGTAACCATCCATGTCCGGCATCATCACATCGAGCAGGACGAGGTCGGGCATCGGCTCCTGCGCCGCGATCTGCAGCGCCCGCTCGCCGCAGGTGGCGATCTTGAGGCGGTAGTGCGGACGCAGCACGCCGCGCAGGACCTCGATATTGGTCGGCACGTCGTCGACGATCAGCAGCAGTGGTTTGATGGCTTGTTCAGGCATGTTCATCTCGGTTCTTCCTTACCCGGCTCGGCAGCGCCGCCCACGACACCCCAGGCTTCTGCCAGCCGATCCAGCTCCGCCAGCGCTTGATCAAAGGCATACCCCTCGACCAGCCCCGCCAGGCGCTCACAGCCGGCCTCGGCCCGCGCATCGCTCAGGCACGCACGCAACTCGATGACCGCCTCGACCGCGTCGGCATCCGCTGACTCGAGCAAGCAGCGCAAGCTCGCGATGCGCTCGCTCAGCGTCGCCGTACCCGTATAGGCCCTGCTGCCCGAACCCGGTGCCGGAAGGTTCTCGATACGCGCGCTCAGACGCTCCAGCGCCGCACATAGCGCGGCAACCTCGGTCTGCAGCAAGGCGCTGCCGCACTCGCGGCTGCACGCTTCCAGCCGTGTCGCAAAGACCTGGGCTTCAGCCGCGCCGAGCACCGCCGTCTCGCCCTTGATACGGTGCGCGAGCCCCCGCAAGGCCTCACGATCGCCCGCGGCCGCCGCCGCACGCAACCGCGCAACGAGGTCGGCCGAATTGCCCGCGTGGAGCGCAAGCAGGCGGCGCTGCAACATGCCATTGCCACCAGCAAGCTTGAGGCCATGCTCGAGGTCGAGCACAACGGGGGCATCCCCTGCCTTCTCTCCAGGCCGTGCCACGTCCTGCCCCGCTCCGCCCGCGCCCAATTTGCCCCTGCCACACCAGCGTAGGATCGTGGTCAACATCAGGTCGACATCGATCGGTTTGACGAGATGGTCGTTCATACCCGCAGCCTGCGTCAGCGCACGCTCTTCGGGGAGGGCGCCCGCCGTCATCGCGATGATGGGCAGCGCCGCGAAGCGCGCCTGCGCGCGCAGGCGGCGAGTCGCCTCCAGGCCATCCATGTGTGGCATCTGGACATCCATGAGCACGCAGTCGCAGGCCGGCCCAGGATCGAGCTGCCGCAAGGCCTGCTCGCCATCGCCCGCGGTCAGAACCTCGGCGCCCGCACGCGCAAGCATCTCGAGCGCGAGCTCCTGGTTGATCGGGTTGTCCTCGACCAGCAGGATGCGCAAGCCGGTGAGCGAGCGACTGCCCGGTCGTGGCTGCAGCCCCGCCTGCGGCAGATCGGAAGAGGCATCGGCGCCGAGCGCCGACTGGATCGCCTCGAGCAAGGTCGACGGACTCGCCGGTTTGGGCAGAATGGCCCCCACCTGCACATCGGCACAAGCAGCCCTGAGCGCTTCGACACCGAAGGCACTGACCATGATGATGGCCCGTGGGTGTGCAACCTCCTCGTCATGCTGGATGGCCCTGACCAGTTCCACACCGTCCATGCCGGGCATGCGCCAGTCCGTGATCAACAAGTCGAAGGGTGGCGCCCCTCGCATCATCGCAAGCGCATCCCGCGCACAGGCCGCACACTCGACCTCAGCCTGCATCGAGGCTAGCTGGGCAGCCAGCACCTCACGCGCCTCGGGATGGTCGTCCACCACCAGCACCCGGCTCTTGTGCAATCCGGCCCAGGCCATTGCCGCGCGCGGAGTCTGATCGGACTGGACGACAGCAGGCACGGCAAAGGCGAACACGCTGCCGCGCCCGGGCTGGCTGGACACATCGATCCGCCCGCCCATCAACTCGACGAGGTGACGCGAGATTGTCAAGCCAAGGCCGGTGCCACCAAAACGGCGAGAGATCGAGCCATCTCCCTGACTGAAGGGCTTGAACAACTGCGCGAGCTGCGCCTCATCGATACCGATGCCGCTATCCTCAACCTCGAAGCGCAGCAAGACCTCCCCCGCAAGAGCTGGCTCGCAGCGGCAGCGTACGACCACCTGGCCGTGCTCGGTGAACTTGATCGCATTGCTCACCAGGTTGATCAGCACCTGCGTCAGCCGCAGCGGATCGCCGACAAGCCGGCGGGGAACATCCGGCGCAACATCGAACAGCAACTCGAGCGACTTCTCCTCGGCCTTCAGGCCGAGCATGGCGGCCAGATCGTCAAGCACGCGGTCGAGGTCCAGATCGACCTGCTCGACACGCAAGTTGCCGCTCTCGATCTTCGAGAAATCGAGGATGTCGTTGATGATGCCGAGCAGGGACAGTGCGGCAGCATTGGCCTTCTGGATGAAATTGCGCTGCCTCGGCTCGAGCTCGCACTGCAGCGCCAGTTGCGTCATGCCTATGATCGCGTTCATCGGGGTGCGGATCTCGTGGCTCATGTTGGCCAGGAACTGGCTCCGCGCCGCAGCGGCCGCCTCGGCATTGACCCGGGCGCTGATCAGGGCCTGCTCGGCCTCCTTGCGCTGCGAGATATCCGTCGCAAAGCTGATGAAATCGCCTTCGTGACCCGCGTCCGCGGCCTGGCGATAGATCATGAACTCCACCGCCAGCGCACTGCCATCCCGCCTGTGAACAGTGGCCTCGATACGCTGATGACTGGCCTCGCCGCCGCTCGGTGCGACAACCACGCTGGCGTCGATGGCCGGAGCCAGATCGGTGATCGGCCTGCCCAGAAGTTGGTCGCGCCCATACCCGTAGAGCCTGCACGCATGGTCGTTGACGTAGCTGATCCGCCCACTGCCGGCCTCGTACCACTGGATCGCGATACCGGCGTGGTCCATCGCGAACTGGGTCTCTTCCAGGCGCACATAGGTGGCGGCGAGCTCCTCGGTACGCTGCTCGACAAGCTCCTCCAGGTGCTCGCGATGGCGCGCGAGTTCATCCTCGGCCGTCACGCGCTCGGTAATGTCCTGCATGACACCGACGGTGATGTCCTCGAAACGCACGCCGGAAACATCGACAACCTTCACCGAGCCGTCGCGGCAAACGATGCGGAAGTGCCCGACCTGGACCCTGCCGGCGCCTGCCGCGGCATCAACGACAGCACGGTCCCAGGCCGCAAGCGCCGTGGCACGGTAGGCATCGTCGGGGTAGGCCTTGTCGTACCAGGCCGGGAGGTCGGGCAGTTCCTCGGCTGTATAACCGAAAGTCGCCGTAAAACACTCATTCACCAACAGGATACGGCCACTGTTTTCGGCAATGCGCAAAGGCAGCGGAAACTGCCGGGTGACGCGCTCGAAGCGGGCATTCGTGCGCTCGAGCTCGCGATTGCGTGCCGCCAACGCGCGCACCATGTTGTCGATCGAGCACTTCAGCCCATCAAGCTCGCCGAGAAAGCGCAGGTCATCGAGCGCGATCGAGCTGTCGCCAACATGCGAAATCTCGTCGGCGTAGCGCTCGACCTGGCGCAGAGGCCTGATCACCAGGCGGCGAACGACGACATAAAGACTGAGGATGAGCACGACATCGAGGACGAAGGCAAACATCAGCATGTAAAGCCGGGTTTGCGCCAGCTCGACCTCGAGCATGTCCGACGAGGCATGCAGGACCAAAGTCCCGATGCGCTCGCCGCCAAAACTGATCGCGCGCGCCTGCTCATGCAGGCCGGCAGTGGCGTAAGGCAGGCTCATGCGCTGTGCAGCGCCGTCGCCGTCACGCCCAAAGATGAGCGTCTGCGCATCGATCTCAACCACGACGCCGGCAATGTCCGGATCGCGCAAGCGGCTATAGGCGATCTGGCCGATCTGGTCGTATTCCAGGTTCCACACCGGCGGCACGAGCGCCGAAGCCAATTGCTCTGCGGCAAGATTGAGACGATCTTCGAAAGTCCGCCAACGCTCGGCGCTGTAGTAGTGGAAAGCCAGCGAGCCCACCAACGCCAGCAGCGCGGTCACGATGCAGACGATGGTGGCGACGAGGACGACCGCAACCGACACACGCGGGCGGCCGCGCCAGGCAGGCGAGCTCTGCGTGTTCAGCATGGACGCACCCTCCCGCGCAGCGCACTACTCGAACGCGAGCCACCTGTCATTGCCCCCTCCACCCAGGCACGGCCCGGAATGCAGTGCATCAGACCATGATGCACGCATGACTGCAAGCGCGCATCCCGCACGCGCATGCGGCACACACGGCTACCGGCAGAGTCCCATTGTAGTCAGCGCAGCTGCAAGCATGGGCGCCACGCTGACGACATTGCTCGGGTGGGCGATGCAGTCGGTACTCCACACCTGCTCGACGCCTGCGCCATGGATCAGTTCGAGCGCCCCATCGGCAAACAGGGCGTGGGTGACGGCGACATCGACCGATGCGGCGCCGGCTGCGCGCAACTGCCGCGCCGCTTCGGCGAGCGTGTGCCCCGAGCTGGCCACGTCGTCCAGGAGCACGACCGCGCGCCCGGCCACGGCGGCCCCTTCCGGCAACGCAATGTCGACGCGGCGGTCATCATGGCGGACCTTGGTGCACACCATGAAGTCCAGGCCCTGCTCGCGCGCAGCAAGCTCGACCCACTGCCTCGACTCCGCATCCGGTCCTGCCAGCAGCGGCCGCTCGCGCCGCTCGGCAGCGAGCGCACCCAGCAGCCCGGCCCCTGACAGGGCAACCGCATGTGGGACAGGGATCGCCTCGGCCAGGGTCGCGACGCGATGCAGGTGGGGATCGACCGTGACCACGGCGTCGAACAGGCCCGCCAGAAAGTCGCCAACCACGCGCTGGCTGACGACCTCGCCACTGCAAAAGGCCATGTCCTGACGCATGTAGGCCATGTAGGGGGCCACCAAGCTCAGGTGCCGCGCCCCCAGACGGCCGGCCGTACGCGCGACCAGCAGCAACTCGAGCAGCTTCTCGTTCGGGCGATAAAGACTGCGGTAGAGCAGGACGCTCGGCGGCAGCCTGGCCGGCAGGCGCAAGCGCAACTCGTCGTCGGGAAAGCGGTGGCGTTCGATCAACTGCAGGTCCAGCCCCGCAGCCTGCGCCAGACGCCCGGCCTGCTCGGCCTCGTCTTCGAAATGCAGGAGCACGGTCTCTTCACTCATCATCGTTACAAGCCTACTCCCCTGTTGCCCCCCCTTGAAGAGTCCGTAGCCGCCCTGGCGCCAAGGATTTCACACGAACGGACAAGAGGGCCTCGCGGCTCGCCTCGCCAGCCCGCGAACCTCCCCATTCACGCGGTTTGACAAAGCGCCCACCGGCAACTAAACCGATTATGACAAAGGAAGGAAAGCCTCCCCACCCGCGCCACTCCATGAGCTGAGCCCGGGGGGCCGCGTGCGAACGGACGCAGGAGAGACAGATGCCTGATGCCCTGTCCCAGAACGCCATCGACGCACTGGGTGTGGCTGTGGACAGCCTGCTCCCGGACGCGCCTCCCGCGGGCCTGAGCCGCACCAGGGCGCTCGACGTGCGACACGTCAGGCCGCTCGGGCTAGGTGGCTATGTCGGCCACCATGTTGCGCCCGAGGGCGCACTTTTCGGGCGGCGCCTGAATGCCCGTCTGAACCTCAGCATCAATGGCGGCAGCGAGGCCGATGCACGGGCCCATGTGCACAACCTGGCTTCCCACCTGCTCAGCCTGTCACGCAGCGAGTTGCATGCTGCGGGCATCCATCGCATGGCACGTGCGGACAGCAGCGATGCGCGCGCCATCCTCTTCGACATCGACTTCGAGTTCATCCGCCCACCCGCGACTTCGGAGGGCGTGATCACGGACCTCATCCTCGACATCGCGCCCGACGGCTGAGTGCCCGGACGCGCACAGCGCACCGCGCGTACCACGCGCCGTGCGGCCGAAAATGCCCCGCGCGGGGCGCACACACCCCCAGGGGGAACCAAGGAGCGGGCGATGGAAGAGAACTTTGCGGAACAGATCGTTCCGGGCACATTCATCCGGGTACAGGCAGAGGGACTGATCGCGCCCAAGGGCGTCAGCTTCGGCAACGTCGGCATCGTCGGCACCGCGGCTGCGGCCGAGGACGTCACCGATGCGATCGGCCAGACTCACATCCTTGGCAGCATGGAGGATGCGGCCAAGCTCTACGCTGCCTCGGACGCGCTCAGCGCCGGCACGCTCAACCTGATGCGCGGCCTCGCCCTGCTCTTTGCCAACGGTGCACGCACCGTCTATGCCCATGCGCTGGCAGCCGGCGCCGACCAGACCGCCTTCGCCAACGGCACGGCCGAACTCCTCAAGGACACCATCAACATCCTGGTCGCGCCCGAACTGGCCACCGCCACCGCGCTGCAGGTGCTGCCGGCGGCGGTCAATGCCGCCGAGGGCGACGGCAAGGACATGATCACGGTGATCGGCTCGGATGCGAGCACTGTGACCGCCGTCGTCGACCAGGTTGCGGCCAACAAGCGCGTCGTGCTGGTATCGCCCGGGGTGCGCGCCTACGACCCGGCGGCCGGCGCCATGGTCACCCTGCCGGGCAACTACACCGCAGCCGCGGTCGCGGGCCTGGTCGCCAGCCTCGCGCCCCAGGCCAGCCCCACCAACAAGGTGCTTGCCGGCGTCACCCAGCTCGCCACCCGCTACAGCTATGGCCAGCTGAAGGCACTGCTGCAGGGCAACGTATGCGCGCTTGAGGACCGCCAGGGCATCCGTGTCGTGCGGGGCATCACCACCGAAGGGGAAGCCTTCGCGCAGATCACCACACGGCGCATCGTCGACTACGCCAAGGCCGGCATTCGCCAGGTCGCCAACCCCTTCGTCGGCCGGCTCAACAACGAACGCGTGCGCACCGCCCTGCACGGCGCGCTCGACAGCTTCCTGACCACCATGGTGGTCGACGAGGCGCTCACCGGCTACCAGCTGGAGGTCAAGGCGACACGCGCCGACGAGGTCGCGGGCCGCTGCATCGTCAACGTCGCCATGCAGCCGACCTTCAGCATCGATTACATCCGCGTGACCCTCGCGCTGTCCTGAACGCGCAGGAAAGGAGACCGACATGCCATCCGCCGCCAACACCCATGTTTACACCGGAGCCGACGGTTCCATCCTGCTCGCCCCTGCAGGCGAAGGCCCCGAAGGTGCGGCCGCCAGCACGGTGATCGAAGGCAACGACCTCATCCAGGTCGGCCGCGTCACCGGCGTCACCGTCCAGGTAAGCTCGGCGATCCGTCCCTTTCACGAGATCGGCCAGCGCTACGCGAGCGAGTTGCGCGCAGGCAACGTCAGCGTGCGCGGCCAGATCGACCGTGCCTGGCTCAACGGCGCGCTGCTGCGCCTGCTGCTGGGCGAGGCGAGCGAACAGCGGCCGCGCAGTGCGTGGGCCCAACCCGCCTTCAACATCACGCTGATGGCGGAGAACGCCGCCAACCCGGGCACGCGCTCGATCGTGACGCTGCACGACGTCAAGCTCGAACAGTGGAACCTGAGCATGCCCGAAGACGATTTCGTCATGGAGGGCGCGCGTTTCCAGGCCCTCTACCTGAGCGTCCGCGACGAACAGGGCTGACGCCATGGCGCTCTCTGCCCAGGCAGGCGCAGCCACCGCCGCAGCGCCCGCCCATGATCGCTACCTTGCCGCCGACGAGCTGCTCGCCGGCAGCGCCGCCAGCTTCGATATCGAGGTTCCCGCCGCGCTGGTCGAAGCCGGACGCAGCGGCCTCGCCGGCCGCGTACAGATCCGTCCGCTCACCGTGCGCGACCTGCAGCTCATCAGCCGCGCCGCACGCGACAGCGACAGCCTCGCCGGCGCACTGATGGTGCACGCTGCGCTGCAGACCCCCGCGCTGACCCTGCCGCAGATCAGCGCGTTGCCGCTCGGCCTGATGGAGTTCCTTCTCGCCGAGGTCAACCGCATCAGCGGCCTCGCCGTAGCGCCGGCCGCACTCGAGGACGCCGCCGAGCAACCCATTGCACGCGCAGCCCATGTGCTGGCGCGCGCCTTCGGCTGGACGCCGCAACAGATCGGTGAGCTGACCCTCGGTCAGATCCTGCTGCATCTGCAGATGCTGCGCGAAGAGCGAGACGGCGATGGCTGAAACGCACGGTCGTACGCCCCCAAATCGCACCCTTGACGGGTACAAGTGCTGTGTGCACGCCTTGCAGACGGTCGAAGCCAGGCTGTCCGGCCTGATCGCCCGCTGTAGCGAACACGGACTCGCACATGCCGCACACCTCGACCGGCTTCCTGCCCTGGCGTCCTTCGACCCCTTTGCAGCGCCAACCGCCGCCGCGGCGGGTGCCGAGATTGCCGGGGCCAACGCTCGCAGCCAGCCACGCGCAAGCGCGATGCCTGCCGACCCACGCCCACTGCGGGGGACGCGCCAGGCGATGGCCCGCACCAGCAACGCGGACCGGATGGGCAACGAAGCCACTGCCTCCCCGCCACCAGGAGAAGGCGCCGGCCAGGCAGCACGCGGGATGAGCACACCGCCCCCGATCGCGGCCACCGCTGCAGGCGAGGATGCCGGCGCGCTCATCACCGCCCTGCTCCGACGCCACACTGCGCCCCGCCCCGACCCGCAGCACCTCCCCCGCCTGCATCCTACCGGCGGCACCCGGGAGGCGGACGGCCGGGATACCCGCTCCGCTGCGTCCGGGCTCGCAACGGGCCCGGACACTCGCCCCGCACGCGTTGGCCGCCTGCCCGCTGCCGCCGACCCCGCACATGTGCGCCCGCCTGCAGCCGTCCAGGCCGCTCCCGACACAACGCCCTTTTACCCGCGCACACCGTTGCGGCAAGGCGAGGGGGGGTGGCCTGGCAGCACCGCTCTCCATCGCGATCGCCCGGGCCGCGCCGATGTGCCTCCCCCTGACCACCCAGCGGACAATAGCCTCACCGGCTCACCGCAGCTCGGCAGCGACGCACTGCGGCAACTGGTCGGCACCCTGTTCGCAACCGCGCCCCGGGCAGGCCTCCGCCCTGCTCCGGCGCAAACCGCTGCCGGGCAGCCTGCAGGCCGCGCGTCCGGAGCACCGGCGCTGCTCCCGCAAGGGCGCGCGCCCTCGCGCCTGCTGGGCGCCCAGGACGCCGTCCTCGCGCGCACGCCTCAAACGACCGGCGGTACGCCCACGCAGGCGGAGCACCACGCCGATGCCGCCCCCTCCCACCCCGGTGAGCTCGCGGCCGGACTCGAGCGCCTGCTGCGCGAGCAGGCCTGGTTACGCGGAGTCGATCTGTCATGAGCCTGACACCGATGCTTGCCGACTGGGAGCTGCCGCGGGTGACGAGGCTCGAGACCCTCGAAACGCGCGACTTCCTCGAGCTCCCGCTACCCGGGCGCGCGGGCAGCCTGTTCCAGGACCTCGAGCGCCGTCCCGCACGCATCATCATCGAAGGCTCGGTGTTCGGCAGCGAGGCCGGCCTCGACCTGCTCAACGCCGTACGCGAGCACTACGGCGCCGGACAACCCCTGACCTTCGTCTCCGACATCGTCACCGGCACCGACATCCAGTACGTGCTGCTGCAGCAGGTTCATGTCCAGGCCGAGGCCAGCGCGCCCGACCAGATCGACTACGCGCTGTGGCTCATCGAGTCGCCGCCGCCACCGCCACCGGGCAACATCCTCGGCGGCATCGACACCAGCCTGCTCGACCAGGCAGCCGGCCTGCTCGACGACGCCATGGGGGCGCTCGACGCGCTGCAGGCGCTCGGCAGCATGCCGGAACTGTCCGACCCGACAGGCCCGCTCACCGGCATCCTGGGCGACACCGCGCCCGCCATCGGCCAACTCGGCAGCATCGGTGCCGGGCTGCGCGACCTGCTGGAGTAGGCGACCATGGCCGGACTGCTGGTTCAACTCGACCTGACAGTATCCGGCGCCGACCTGTCCGCGATCGCGGGCAGCGTCGGCGGCGCCTACGGCGAGCTCGGCCGCCTCATCGCCGGCTGGCAGAGCGGCCCGCCGGGCGACTTCGGCAGCGCGCTCGCTGACCTGGCAGGCCTGCCAGTGCCACAACTGTCCGGCGGCTTCGAGTTCAGCCTTGGCTTCGGCACGCTGCTGCCGAACCTGCAGGGCGAGCTGGGCGGACTCGCGCAGGCGCTGCAGGCCGATATTGCCGCCTTGCCCGAACGCCTCGGCGCCGACCTGCAAGCGGCCTTTGCACCATTGCTCGCACGCATTGCGCGGCTGCAGGCCGTGTTCAACACCGACTGGCACTGCGGTCTCGCCATCCCGGCAGACCTGACGGCAGGGGCCGGCCCCGCTAGCAGCAGTGCAGGCGCAAGCACGAGCGGGGGCGGAGCCGAAGGTGGGGGAGAAGGTGGGGGAGAAGGTGGGGGAGAAGGTGGGGGAGAAGGTGGGGAAGAAGGCGGCGGCGCAACAGGCACGAACGCTGCCGGCGCGCTCGACACCGCACAGGTTACGGCCGCAAACGCACTGATCGACACCCTGCCCGCCGACCTTTCGGTCCCCAGCCTGCTGCGCTGGCTGCATGCACGCGTGGGCACCTTCCGTCCGGGTTACTTCCAGCTGCGCTCGTTACCCGTGCTCGACGATCTGCGTGACCCGCTCGACACACTGATCCGCTGGGACGATGCCAGCGCCGCAGCGGTAGAGGCCGAACTCCAGCAGACACTGGAGCAACTCGCGGCGCTGATCGCAGCCAATACCAGCGCCCACATCCCCCGCGCGCTCCCTGCTGCGGACCTTGCCACCCAGCCCGGCATCGAACTGGGCAGCGCGGGTGCCGATTTCGTCACTGCAGTGGGCTCGCTCGCGGCCCTCACCGCTGCGCAGCCCACCGACTCCGCTGCCATCGCAGCCGCGCTCGCGAATGCGCAGGCCCTGCGCGCACCGCTGCTCGCGGCGCGCAACGTCACGCTCGCCCCCGCCAGCACCGCAGCCCGCGCGCGCCTGCACAACGCCCTCCTCGCTCTGCCAGGCGCCCTCGACGCCGGGCTGTGCCGCACGCTGGTCCTGCTGCTGCCACGGGCGAGCCTGGCCGACCTCACCCAGTCCGTCCCCGGACTCGCCATCCCGGGCCTGCCTGCCAATGCCTTCGCCGCACTGGAGGCCCTGATCGACGATATCCAGACGCGCCTCGAGACGGTGCTCGACCTGCTCGACATCAGCGCCGTCAGCGCCCCTGTCACCACCGCACTTGCGCGCGCAAACAGTACCCTCGCAAACATCGAAGCCCAGCTCGCCGCGCTCGGGGCGAGCAGCGCACGCGCCTTTGACGATGCCCGCAGCCAGCTCCAGACGCTCGACCTCGCGCGCCTTCAGCGTCAGTTCGAACAGAGCCTGGAGCAAGCCGTGGGGGCCATCGAGGCAGCCCTTGCCGCCACGCTTGCGCCCGCCACCACGGCCCTTGCGCAGGCCCTCCAGGCCGC
Organism: Thauera mechernichensis; assembly: GCF_029588855.1. Taxonomy (NCBI): domain Bacteria; kingdom Pseudomonadati; phylum Pseudomonadota; class Betaproteobacteria; order Rhodocyclales; family Zoogloeaceae; genus Thauera; species Thauera mechernichensis. Next base: position 523,244 of record NZ_JARQZE010000001.1, read on the forward strand.
GGACACGGCGATGGACGCGATCGATCCGGAAGTGCTCTCCGCACCGCTGCAGCAGATCCTGCAACCCCTTGCCAGCCTCAGTCAGCAAGAAGACGTGGCCCGGCTCATCCAGGTGCTCGGTCAGGTGAAGGCGCTGAGCGAATCGCTGTCACGCATCTCCTTCGCACCGGTGGCGGACGAGGTCATCGCCGCCATCGGCAAGCTCGAAGCCGTGTTGCGCGCAATCGACCCCGCCACCCTGCCCGCTCCGGGCCCCGAGCTGATCCGCTCGGCCATGAGCGTACTGCCGCCCTCGCTGGTGCCGCTCACCGACCCGCTCATCGTCCGTCTCGACACCCAGCTCGAGGCCAGCCCGACCGAACTGCTGACCCAGCTCAAGGCCATTCCCGAAGAGGCACGAGCCCGCCTGCTCGCACTGTCGCCGCGCGCGGCCCTCGCCCCACTGCTGGCCGAACCCTTTGCTGCAGTGCGCGACGGCCTGGCCGCCTTCCAGCCCGCGCAATGGCTGGACGAAGCCGATCGCACGCTGGCCGACACCCGCCAGCGCCTCGGCCGCCAGCTCGACATCGGCGGCGCGCTCGCCGCACCGGCGCAAGCCCATGGCGCGCTGGTGCGCGAGCTCGAAGGCCTGCGCCCGTCCGCCCTGCTGCAGCCGCTCACCACCACACTCGGCCAGGCCCTCCAGGCGCTGGACGCTGCCGTACCGGCGGGCGAGCTCGGCACGGCGCTGGCGGCGACGCTCGACCGCATACGCAGCTTCGCCAGCACCCTGGCAAGCGCGCTCGATGTCGCCGACCACCTCGTCGACCGTCTCGGCACCCTGGGGGACGCCGGCAGCGAGTTCGACAGCTGGCTCGACGGCATCCTCGCCAAGGTCCCGGAAACGGCCACAGCAGCGCAGCTCGAGGCCCTCGACACGCTGCGCCAGGCCGCGCTCGCCAGCAGTGCCGACGCCCTGCGCGCGCAGTGGGCCGCACACCGTGACGCGCTCGCCACAACACTCGCCGACACCAGCCCCGGCACCCAGTCCGCAGCGCTGCTGCGCGAACTCGCGCTCGCCCGCGCCCGCATCCGCGGCCAGCTCGGCGCACTCCCGCCCGCGCTCGCCAACCCGATCGCCAGCTGGCTGGACGAAGCCGACACCCGCGCCGCCGAGGACGGCCTGATCGCCATCGCCGCGCTGTCGCGTCGTCTGACCGAAACCGACGCCCGCATGACAACCCTGCTCGACCAGCTCGGCAACCGCTTTCCGGCCGCACAAGGCCCCTTCGCCGCCTTGCTGCCGGGCAACCCCGTCCAGTTGCGCGCCTGGGTGCGCGAAGCCCTGGTGCGCCAGTTCGGCCGCCCGCTGGTGCTCTTCCTCGACAGTCTGCAAGTGCTGGTGGCCCTGCTGCGCAGCGCCACGGCCGCACTGCGCCGCCTGGTCGACGCCCTGCAGGCCAGGCTCGACGAACTCCTGGCCGCCCCGCAGGCGCTTGCCGCACTGCTCGAAGGCATCGAGTCGCTCACCGACCGCGTCGCCGGGCTCGACCCGGGCCTGTACGCGCAACAGGTCGATACCCTATACCGCGACCTGCTCGGCGAACTGCGCGCCCTCGACCCCGCCGGACTGCGCCAGCCGCTTGAGGCCACCCGCGACCGCCTGCTCGCGCGCATCTCGCTCGACACCGTGATCCCGCCTGCCCAGCGCGCCCAGCTCGACGCCATGCACCGTGAGCTGCAGGCCAAGGTCGGCGCGCTCGACCCCGACCCCTTGCTGCTCCAGCCACTGGACGAGACCTGGCGGGCGACGGTGGAGCCGCTGGTCGCAGCGCTCGACGCCAGCGCCTCGATCCAGCTCATCGCCGACTGGATCAACGCACTGCCACCCGAACTGCGCCTGCACATCAGCCGCGTTGACGCCGCCTACGCCGCACTGCTTGCCAGCGCTCCCGGCGGCAGCGGCGCATCAGTGAGCGTGAGCGCCAGCGTCAGCGTGGGCACCTAGGAGAACAGGACGATGCTCGGCTCCCTCCTGATCCAGCCGCAAATGCTCAACCGCATGCAGGGGCGCGGCGCCGGTGACGAGATCGCCGACGAAGTCGTTGCCCTCGCACACCTGCTCAGCCTCAACCCTGCTGCCGCGGACGCGGTCCTGCCGGCCTTTGAGGCTGCCGGCCAGCGCTTCGCCTCGACCCTGCTGGCACGGATCGGCCCACGCCTGCCGCAGGCACTGAACGAACTGCGCGCACTGGTCGAGCCCCTCACCACACCGCTTGCCAGCTTTGCGAGCGGGCCGCCGCCGGCCACGACCGCCGACATGCTCGAGCACATCGCCGCCGGCCTCGAGCGCCTGGCACCGCTCGCCGGCCTGCTGTCAGACGCACAGATCCGCAGCACCCTGCGGCGTGCGAGCCGCATCCTCACCGACACCCTGGGCCTGAGCCAGGCCGGCTTCCGCGCCGACTTCCTGGTCATGCTCGGCGAGGTACGCGCCGAGTTGCGCACACACCCCGCCGGCGCCAGCACGGCCGCGCGCGCCGTGCGCGAGAGCTTCGCCTGCCTGCTCAACCGGCTGGAGACGGACGTCTATCCGCACTTCCCCACCCTGGACCTGGATGTCGACCGCCTCACCGCCATCCTCATCCGCGCCTTGCGCACAACGCCGCTGCCACGCATCGGCGGCCAGGCCGAATGCCTGCTCGGGCGCATCGAGGCGGTATTGCGCCTGCTCGCCGAAATCACCCGCGCTGCTGCAATCAGAGCCCGCAGCACGCGGGCAAGCGCGCCCCCTGCCGCCTCACCGGCGATGGCTGCGCGTCGCACAGCTCCGGCCAGCGCGCGTGCGGACGCCGCGCCCCGCCGCGAAGACGACGGACAGTATTGCTGGTACGCCTCCTGGCTGTATGCACGCCATCGCCAGGGGTTCTCGAACGGCGCCGGCATCGGCCTGCTGCAGAACGTCACCCCTGGCTACCCCGGCGACGAGGTCTGGCGCAGCACCGACGGCCGATGCCTGACCTTGCGCCGTGCCACCGTCGACGACGCCGTGCTGCACCGCGCCGACGCGCCCTTCGCCTGGTTCCAGGCCCCCCAGTTCGCCGGCCCGCCCAGCCGCGAGCACTTCAGCTTCGGCGCCATACCGCCAGCCTTCCTCGAAGGCTGGACCCAGGCCACCGCCATCCTGCAGAAACTTGGCGCGGGCTTCTGGCATGCGGTGGCGATGGGCCAGGGCGAGCGCGAGTACGCCTGCAACATCCCGCTCTGGCTGTGGCACTGGACGGACGGCATCGCGCGCGGGGCAGGCGGCGCACCGCTGCCCTCGCTGCTCTGCCGCTCGCTGGGCTGGGGGGTGGGTTCGACCTGGCTGTTCTCGTCATTGCTGCCGATGCTCACCGTCATCGGCGGCTCCTTCGAGGGGGTGCACACCGAGACCACGGCCGGCCTCGGCTTCCTGCAGTGGCTCACGCTCATCGGCGGCGATGCGCTCTCGGCCTACACCATCAGCGGCGCCACCCAGGGCGTGAACGACTTCTTCCTGTCGCTGTTCACGCTGATCAACCAGACCGGGGCGGGTGGCCCACCCGCGTCGGGCGAGGACCTGCGCCCGGCCAACTGGGCACATGCAGACGCCGTCATCGGCCTCGTCAACCTGGCGATCGGCTTCGGCTTCCGCGCCCTCATTCCGCGCGACGACTACGGCCTGCCCTTCGACAACAACGGCGCTGCCGCCTTCGGGCCGCTCTATTTCCCCTGGATGCTGCTCGGCGCCCCGCTCGCGAGCGCCTTCTCCAACGCCATCGGCACCCTGCTCGCCTGGGCCATCGCCCGCACCCACACTCCGATCCAGCTTGGCGAGAAGATCGGCGTCGGCGCGCTGGTCGGCACCCTTTCCTTCATCGTCGAGTTCTACGCCCAGCGCGACGGCAGTACCGACGACGGGCGCTACAACCCGCGCATCGACCCCGCGGGCACGCCGTACACGGACGCCGCCGGCAATCCGCGCAGCGACTTCGCCGGCTATCCCGACAAGGCCGGCTCGCCCTATCAACTGCCCTACGCGGCCGGCATTGCGATGTACGTCGGCCAGGCCAATCTCGGTTTCTTCAGCCATGCGCGCTGGAACAGCTTCCCGCAGATCTATGCCTACGATTTCGCGCACGACTTCGGCGACGAGATCCTCGCCATCCGCGACGGCACCGTGATCGACTTCTTCGACTGGATCCCGGACAACATCAATCCCGACGGTACACAGCGCACCGCGGCACGCACCGCATCCGACACCGTGATGGGCGCAGGCTGGCGCAATGGCAATCCGAGCTGGAACTACATCGTGGTCCGCCACGACAGCCGCATCGACAGCCAGGACCGCGACCAGGGCGGCACGCCGGTCACCACCTATGCCGTGTACGGCCACGGCGCCACCGGCGGCGTGCGCGAGCTGTGGCAAGCACTCTACGGCAAGGGCGCGCTCGACATCATCGGCACCCGGGTGCGCCGCGGCAACCCGCTGATGCGCGCGGGCAGCACCGGCGTGAGCTTCCACAACCACCTTCACCTGCACGTCGTCCCCGGCCCCGACCCAAGCGCGGCGACGCACACCCCGCCGCGGCCCATCCTGCAGGAAGGCGACCTGGGCGACTACACACTGCCCTTCGTCTTCGCCGACGCGCCGGGCGACGGTGTGCTGCGCAACCTGCGCTGGTACCGCTCGGCCAACGCCCGCAGCACGGAGCTGCCACCATGATCGGCGACGCGCTCATGGATGCACTCGGCGCCGCGCTCGACCACAGCGCGGGCAACAGCACGCTGCCACCGCCGCAGGCCAAGGTTTCGCGCGGCGGCGGCGCGGCCTCGGCGGGGGGCTTCGGTGCCGAACTCGTGGCCCTGGTCACCGGTCCCGGCCAGCCCGATCCACTCACCACTGCACTCATTGGCGCCGAAGTGAACCTGCTGCCTGCACCCGCGCTGTCCTCATGCCGCCTGCGCTTCCTGCCGCGCGCCGATTTCCCCGCGCTTGCCGCCGGCGACGTGCTCAAGCTGCAGCTCGGCGCAGGAGACGATCCGCCGGCCGTCTTCAGCGGCCCGATCGCCCTGCTCGGCGGCGCCAGCGGCGTGCTCGAACTCGTACTCGGCGCACCGGCCACCGCGCTGGCGCGGCTGCGGCGCAACGCCGGCTATGAGAACCAGCACTTTGCCGACCTGCTCACGCTGTGGGCGGGCGAAGCGCAGCTCGACATCGGCGAGCTCGACACCGGGCCTCGATTCGCCTTCCTCGCCATCGACGCCCAATGCTCCCTGTGGGAATGGATGTCCCGCCTGGGCAAGGCCGCCGGGGTGCCGGTGTGGACCGACGCTGCCGGACGCCTCAACGCCCGTGCCGCACGCGGCCAGCCAGTGGCGAAGTGGGCCTGGGGGCGCGACCTGCTCGCGCTTGAGGCCGACCTGCACGACACCGCCATCGCACCCTTTGCCCCCGACGTCACCGGGCGCACCGAGCAAGGCGCCTGGAGCGACGGCGAAAAGCCGGCCACGAACACGCCGGGCGCGCCGGGCGGCGGCGCACCCGGCGCGGGCCCGGGCGGCCTTGGTGGTGCTGCCGGCGCGGTCGCCACCCTGCTCGGCGCTGCCCCCGCCGCAGCCAAGGCCGCGGGGCGCGTGAACGTCAGCGTGCCAGGCTGCCCGGCGCTGGAGATCGCCAGCCCCTTCAGGCTCGAAGGCTGCCCCGGCGGGCGCGGCGACGGCGACTGGATCGCGGTGGCGGTGACGCACCGGCTTGAGCCCGGCCGGGGCTTCATCACCCGGGCGACGGGGGTGCCGGCATGAGCACGCTCTACGACACCATCCAGCAGATGATCCGGCGCGAACTCGCCAGCCGCCGCCAGACAGAGATCGGCATCGTGCAGGCGGTATTCCCGGCCGCATCGGGGGGCGGTGCCTACAGTGCCGACGTGGTGCTGCGCGACACCGAGCTGGTGTTGCGCCAGGTTCCGGTCGCAACCCCGCGCAAGGGCTTCGCCAGCCTGCCCGAGGTCGGCGACCTGGTGCTGCTCAGCTTCGTCGGTGGCGCGCTCAACCGCCCTGTGGTGTGCGGCACGCTCTACAACGAGGCCGACACGCCGCCCGACAACAGCGAAAACGACTGGGTGCTGCAACTGCCCTCGGGTGCCGACGCCCGCGATGGCGGCGTGCGCGTCGAGATCCGCCAGTCGTCGCCGCAGGGCTTCAGCGTCAGCCTGATGGGCGAGCGCTTCAAGCTCGAGGTCCAGGACGACGACCCGGTGATGCGGCTGCAGGTCGCCGACACCACGATCAGCATCGACGGTGGCGGCGGCGTCCAGATCGACACCCCGGGCAATCTCGATGTCTCCGCCGCGGGCAGGCTACGCCTCAAGGCGGACGGCGACGCCACGCTGGAGGCTGGCGGAAACCTCGTGCTCAAGGGCGCGATGGTCAAGATCAACTAGGTTGACGAGGGAGACGCGACGATGAGCCTGCCAGCCGCAAAAGAAGGCGACCGCATCCTCGCCACCGACATCCACATCGTGATGCTGCCCAGTCCCGGCGGCCCGGTGCCGACACCGCTGCCCAGCCCCTTCGTCGGCACGCTCGACGGTGGCCTGTCGGCCGACGTGCTCATCGAAGGCAAGGCCGCCGCCACCAAGGACTCGACCGCCACCAATACGCCCGGCCACATCCCGGCCGGTGGTCCGTTCCAGACACCGCCGTCGAACAGTGCCACCATCCTCGCCGGCTCATCCACGGTGCACATCAACGGCAAACCGGCGGCGCGCATGAGCGACATGGCGCAGACCTGCAACGACCCAGCCGACCTGCCCGCCGGCAGCGTGATCGCCAGCGGCACGGTCCTGATCGGATGAACGCCATGCCCAGCTTCCGCCCTCCCTCCACTGCGCACCTGCTGTGCGATATCGCCATCCATGCGGTGCATCGAGAGCTGCGTCCGGTGTACCGCCCCAGCGAAACTGCTCGGCGGCCGCGCTCGGCCTGGGATCTCGTCGCCCGCGACGGCCTGGAGAACCTCGCCCAGGCCGTCATCCTGCGCCTGCTCACACCGCGTGGCGAACTCGCCGCGCTCGGCCACCCCGACTACGGTTCGCGCGTGCACGAGCTGATCGGGCGTGAGAACGACAGCCCGCGCCGCAACCTGCTGCGGCTCTTCATCCTCGAGGCGCTGAAGGCCGAACCGCGTATCGACAAGGTGGCCGAGCTGCGTGTCGAGCCCTCGCCCGGCAGCCGCTCCACGGTCGATGTGCTGCTGCGGGTCAAGCCGGTCGCCGCCACCGAACTGGTGACGATCGGCCCCTTCTCCATCGAACTTGCCGTGTGAGGACGCCATGTCTTTCCGCCGCAAAACCTATCCCGAAGTGGCTGAAAGCCTGCTCAACCGCCTGCTGGGCGGCGTGAGCGGCGAGGCCCACCCCTATCCGCCGGCCAAGGCCGCGCGCGAACCCTACCGCCATGCGCTGGAGCGCCCGCCTGTCGACCGCATCACCGCGGTGTGGGGCGCGCACAACGGCGAGACCTACCGCTTCGCCGCCGATGCCGACTACGCCCTGTCGGCCGACGGCGCCGAACTCGAATGGCGGCCAGGTGGTGCCCGCCCCGACGAGGGTACGGCCTTCGAGGTGCATTACCTGCCGCGCCAGCGCGAAATGCGCGTCAACGATCTCTATCCCGGCTCGGTCGTGCGCACGCTGATGGAAGCCGTCGCGCTCGAGACTGCCGGCCTGTATGCACAGATGGAAACGGTCTACCGCGCGGGTTTTCTCGACACCGCCAGCGGCGGAGCGCTCGACCACGTCGTCGGCCTGCTCGGCATCCGCCGCGTACGCGCGGGGCGCAACAGCGGCGAACTGCGCTTTACCCGCGCACGCAACACCGCGGGCGAGATCACCATCCCCGCCGGCACCCGGGTGGCGACCGCTGACGGTGCAATCGAGTACGAGACCACCGCCGACCTCACCCTGGTCGACGGCCAGGCCGCGGCCAAGGTCGCCGCACGCGACCTCGTCGCCGCCAACGACGCCCTTGGTGCCGACAGCCTGGTGCTGATGGTGCGCCCGATCGCCGGCGTCGAGGCAGTCACCAATCCGGCCGCCACCGCACGCCAGGAGCGCGACGAGAACGACGACGAACTGCGCAGCCGCGCGCGCCGCTTTCTTGCCGGCTCGGCACGCGGCACACGCAGCGCGCTGGAAGCCGCGGTGGCCGCCGAAGGCCTGCGCGCCGAGATCCTCGAACCCTCGCCCGGCCGCGTCGACATCCAGTTGCAGGGCGTGCTCGACCCCGACCACCGCGCCCGCCTGGACAAGGCCGTGCGCAGCGCGCGCCCGGCCGGCGTGCAGGTGCACATCCATGACGGCAGCCCGCCGGCCAAGATCACGCTCGACCTGCGTCTCACCACCGCCCCGGGCCTGCTCGACACCGAGTTGCGCGCGGTCCAGGACAGCATCCGCAAGCGCTACGCCGACTACTTCGCCCACCTGCCGCTGGCCAGCGACGGCAGCCTGACGCGCCTGGTCGGGCTTGCGATCGGCGTCGACGGCGTCGACGACGTGCGCATCACGGCCGCCCACGCGGACGGCGCCGACGTGCTCGACAGCGCGCAAGGGGTATTGAACCTGGCCTCGCTATCGACCGAACTGGGCGAAGTGCGCATCGTCGACCCGGCGCTCGCCACCGCCCTGCGCCTGGTGCTGCGCTACCCGCGCAGCGCCGCGATCCCCGACCAGGCCAGGCTGAGCAGCGCCACCGAGGCCGCCATCGCCGCACTCAACGAGCTCGCCGCAGCCGGCAACGCCAGCGACGATGCCAAGCGCGTGCTCGACTGGAGCCGGCTCAGCCGCCTCCTGCCGCTCCCGCATGCGGGCTGGAGCAGCGCCACGCTGGCCCAGCAGCTCGCCGGCACGGCGGGTGCCAGCGCAGCCGACGTCGCCCCCTACACGGTGCACTGGGTGCTCACCCGCCCCAACGCACTCAGCCAGGTGCTGGACGGCCCCACTGCCCCGGGCTTCGCACTCGCCACCGGCGAACGCCTGTCACTCGCCGGCGTCGTGGTCGAAGTGAAGCCGAAGGATGCGCCATGAGGACGCCCCCGGCACGCCACGCCACCCACCCACGGAGGCCCGCATGAGCGCACGCGATCCGGCCTACGCCAGCCAGCACGAGCGCCTGCTGGCGCTGCTGCCCAGCCTGTGGCGTCCGCAGCACGACGAGGGCGGCCTGCTCGCCGACTGGCTGGCCGCAGTGGCCGCAGCCCAGGGCGAAGCCGCTGCCGAACTTCAGAACGTGCTGCGCGCGCACTGGTGGGACACCGCGGACGCCGCACTGTGGGCGCGCCACTACCAGGCCGACCGCCGGGAACGCGGCCTGCCTGCCGCCAACGTGCGCGAGCCGCGCGACCGCGCCGAACTGCAGCACTACCCCTGGGTCCGCGACCTCGCCCGCATCGGCGCGCTGCTCGATCTGCCGCCCTGGCAGGAGCCCGCCAGCCTGCGCGAGAACGTCGAAGAATACCGCCAGCGCCTGCCCGACATCGTCGACGCCTGGCGGCTCGGGCTCACCACCCCCGATGCGCTGCAACGCCTGGTCGATGCCGCCCTGCCCGAGGACATGGCGGCGCCGCTCGCCCGCCAGCGCAGCCGCTTCGCACTGGAGGAACCGGTGGTCGTGCTGCGCCGGGTGCGCGCGCTGACCGCCCCGCCCACGGTGCAGCAGGGCGACCGCATCGCCCCGCTCGCACGCTGGCGGCTCGACGCCCCGACGACCCCCGGCTTCGTCCTCGCCGGCATTGCCGCCGACCCGCCCTGCGCCGCCACGGCAACGCCGATGATCGAGCGCTACACCCCCGGCACCCACCCTGTCGGCATCGGCCTGGCATGGACGGGCACACTGGCGCCCGACCAGGCACTACGCCTGACGCCCACCCGGCGCGGCTGGCTGGCGCGCGACGCCCACCTGTTCGCCAGCGCAGCGGAGTCGGCCGCCAACGCCGGCCGCGACCCCTCGGCCAACGGCCCCTGGCAACAGGCCGCCAGCCTGCCCGCGGGGCGCATCCTCAGCCTCTCGGCCGCCCCTGACGGCAGCCTGTGGGCGCGCCAGCGCACGCAACAGACCTGGCGCGTACAGCGCTTCAACGGCAGCAGCTTCACGGCGATCGAGGCCGACGCACCCGACGGCCCCTACCTTGCCCTGTGCTGCGCCGGCGACTCGGCCTGGCTGGGCACCGATGCCGGCCTGTTCCGCTGTCGGCTGTGGCCGCAAGCCGGCGGCCTGCGCTGGCAGGCCGTCGACGGCATCGACGGCGCCGTGCGCGCGCTGGCCACGCATGGATCGACACTTTACGCCGGCGGCACGGACGGTCTGAGCGTGCTCGATCTGGATCAGCCCGGAGAGCACCCGGCGATCGAACGCCGCCATGTCGGTCTCGACATCCACACCTTCCTCATCGACCACGACCGCGAGCTGGTCGCCACCGCCGACGCGCTCTTCATGTTCCGTCAGGGACGGTGCTGGCGCTACGAAGGCGCGGCAGTCTCCGAGCACCTGCCCGACTGGCAGGCCGAGCCTGCCGCTGCCCCCGGCCTGCACAGCCCCTTGCCGCCGCTCGACATACTGGCGGCGACGGCCGACGGCAGCCTGTGGCTGGGCGGCGCCGAGGGCCTGGCGCGCTGGCATGTCGCCGACGGCGAAGGGACGCGGCTGGAGGCCTTCCCCGAGCTGATCGGCGCGGTGCGCAGCCTGGTGGTGGACGAACGCGGCATGCTGTGGATCGCCGCCGACAACGGCCTGTTCCGCTACGACGGACGCGACCTCGCACGCCACGACACCGAAGCCGGCACCTGGCTGGCGGAGGGGCGAGCAGACACGGCCTACCCGAGCGACTTCACCAGCATGCCGCGCGGCCACTGGCGCTACGACCGCGACCAGGCGCGCTGGCTGCGCTGGGACGCCGTGCAGCGGCGCTTCGCCGACCCCGGGCTGGCTGACCGCCGCAACGCAGGCGTGGGCGCCGGGGCCGACGCGAACATCGCCGCCGTGCTGTTCACCCCGGGCGTGCGTGCCGAACTCGGCCAGTGGGATGCCGCCGCGGGCAGCTTCAGCGCGCATGCGGAGGTGCCGCCGGCCGAACTGCGCCTGCGCATCAAGGCGGACGAACTGCGCGTGGTTGATGGCGTCGCGCCCCTGCTGCCGCCGCCCAGCGGCCGTAGCGACGAGCGCTGGCGCTACCTGCAACTAGCCACCGCCGCCGCGCCCCCCGCAGGAGACAGCCCATGGTGGTCGACCGAGGGCCAGTTGTTTCCGGCGCCGGCACGCAAGGCTGTGCTGCCGGGGCATTTTCGCAGCGCACCCGCCTTCGTCGCCGACCCCGAGGGCGAAGGGCAATTCGACCACCTCGCCTTCACCTACCCGCCCTCGGCACGGCTGTGGGCGCTGCTGCCGGACGGCCCGGCGGTGGGCATCCGCATCCGACTGTGCCTGCCCGAGCCCGACGCCGCCGCCGACCCGGCGCTCATCGAGCGGGTGTGGAAGCTGGTCGAGCGCGCCCGCCCGGCCGGGGTGCCGCTGCAACTGATGGTCGAAGGCAGAATCGTCAAGGAGAGCACATCATGACCCTGGAACAAGCCAAGGCAATCGTCGACGGGCTTGGCGGCAAGGCGGCGGGCCACCTGATCCGGGCCGAAGACTGGAATGCGCTCGTCAGCGTGCTCGGCGCCTATGGCGCGCAGATCGAGGCCCTCGACACCGGGCTGCAGGGCGTGCAGGCCGACGTCGCTGCACTGGCAACGGAGGTGCAGGCCGCGATCGCCGAGCTCGCAGCGCGCGTCGCGCCGCTCGAAGGCCTGGACGAAGTGGTCGCACGCATCGATGCCGAGACCGCCCCGCTGCGCGAGAACTACCTGCTCAGGGTGAGCACGACGAACGAACACTACCTCGTCGGCCAGGTCGCCGAACTGGTGTTCACCGCCACCGCGCTCGATGGCGGCCCGCTGCCGGAGCCACGGCCCTGGCTCGACATCGTCACCACCTGGGGCCGGCTGCGCGCCGTACCCGGCTTCATCGTGCGCGAGAACGCCGAGGAAAACGCGCTCGCGGTGCAGTTCAACAACGCCGGCCAGGTGCGGGTGCAATTGCGCTCGCACTTCACCAAGGGCATCACTGCCAGCACCGAAGCAGCCTTTGCCGGCGTGCTCCAGGCCCAGGCCGGCAACAGCGGCAAGACCGTGATGCGGGTGCTGCAGGAGGCCGCCTCGCCGCAGGACCCGGAAGCGCAGATGGCCTTCCGCTCGATCAGCACGATGTATGAAGGCAACCGCAGCGTGCGCGGCTTTGCCGATGCCTACATCGACCAGTACACCGGAGGGCGCATCATCGGCGGCATCAGCCTCAACCCGGGCGAATGGCGCCACTACCGCGCCACCGTGATGGCCTTCGCCAAGCCCGATGCCGTCGCCACCTCGCCTGACCCGACACGCGGCGTCGCCACCATTCAGGTCAATTTCCGCGAATGGATCCCGAACTGGTCCTTCGGCCACATCGACTGGGTGGATCCGGTGCTGCCCGACTGGTCGCGACTGCTCGACGTCCACATCCGCGTACCGGACCTTGTGCACCGCATGGTCAGCGAACTCGACAAGCGTGCGACCGATGCCGGCGTGCTCGGCCGCATCCGCGACATGAAGGCCCTGGAGAAGGCGGCCAATGTCATCAACCCGGGCAACGACACGCTGATGCAGCACGGCAAGGCGATGATGCAAGGCGCACTGCAGATGCAGTTCGCGACGGGCTTCGCCGACACCGGCGTGGCCGCTGGCTACGCCCGCCAGGCCGGCGTCACCCAGCAGGTCAGCCAGACCGCGAAGGCGGCGCAGGACACGGCACTGGATGCCGCCACTGCCAAGCAGGCGGTCACCGTGCTGGAGAACCGCGTCAAGGCCGCGGAACAGACCGGCAAGGAGATCAGCGCCGGACTGCGCTCGCTCGGCGACGGCATCAACAAGATCGACGTCGTCCAGGTAGCCGACCTTGGGTCGCGCCTGAACGCAATCAACGCCTCGCTCAGCGGCCTGGCGAGCAGGATCCGCTGAAGGCGCAGGGCCCGCCACCACGAACCGACGCCAAGGCCATGCCGATCGTCCATCTGCAACCGAGCGATCTGTCTGCCGCGCAGGCGGCGCAGGTGCTCGACTTTCTGAACCGGGCAACGAGCCCTGCCCAGCTCGACCGCGACATCGAGTTTCCGGGCGAGCCCGACATCGGCGTGCGCCTGGGCCAGCGCCTGCTCGACGCGCGCGCGGCGCTCGGCGGCCGCTTCACCGACATCCTGCAGGTGCGCGCAATCCGCCTGATCGGGCCTGAACGCTTCACCGAGATCTGCGTCGCCGCGCTCGGGCTCGACCCGGTGCGCTGGGTGGCGCTGTTCTACGGCGGCGACCCACTCGCCCCCCAAGCCGAAACCGGGCTCGGCGTCAGCATCGAGGTGCTGCCGCAGACGGCATGGCTGGGCCAGCCGCGTACGCTGCGGGTGCGCGTGTGCGACCTCGGCGGCACGCCGCGCGCCGGCGTGCCGGTGGTGGTGCAGAGTGGCAGAGGTCATCTTGTGTACATGTACGGCTTCCGCCGTATCGAAGGCCAGGCGGTGACCGTGCTCAGCGGCGCTGACGGCACGGCCGAACTCGAGTTGCTCACCCCGCCCACCGAGCCCCTGTCCGAGAACCAGCAGGCGGCGCTCGAGCATGCACTCGCGCGCCTTGATGTGCACGCGCCGCACCCGCTCACCCTGGCGCCGGCACTGCGTGCGATCGCCGAGGAATACCTGCGCGACCGCAGCTACAGCTTGCGCAGCGCAATCGACCTCTACGTGCGCGACCACCGCCACGCCATGCTCGACAGCGTCAATCCCGGCCGCTGGCGTCTGGCCTGGCCGGCAGACAGCGCCTTGGTGCAGGCCGATGTGCTCGCCGACGAGGACAGCGGCACCAGCCTGGCGCGCGGCGTACGCACGCTGACCTGGATCAACTGGGTCGGCCCCTGGCTGAGCTTCATGGCCGAGGTGGTGGCCGACGGCGACGCATTGGGACGTGCCCTCGCCGATACCGCGAACACCCCCGAGGCTGACGGCCAGGCACTGGGGCGGCTGCTCAACCTTGGCCAGTCCTTCCTCGCGGGCAAGGCTGGGCGTACCGCGGAATGGCTGGGTCGTCAGCAGCTGACGCAGACGGTCGACCGCTTCCTCGGCAGCGGGGTGGACGTGCTGGCCCCGGCCGTACGCGACGATGTGGTGCGCCAGCTCGGCGTTGCCGCGAGCGGCGTCACGGCGCGCTCGCTCGGCAGCTTCACCTTCGCCGACACGGCACGCAACGCCCTCGACGCCCGCATCGATGCGGTCGCGCAGGACACGCTCACGCAGTTCGAACACCTGAGCGCGCTGGCCGTGGAGATCGACGGCAAGGCAGCCACGGTGAACCAGCAGATGCAGCAGATGCAGGCGCTTGCCGCAGGCGTGCATCAGGACCGCCTCGCCATCGATGCACGCTACTCCGACTTCGACAGCCGCTACACCCTTTTCGATAGCCGGCTCAACGCCTTCGACGCACAATACGGACAGTTCTCGACCGATATAGGCCGTTTCCGCGCCGATCTCGCCGGCTTCGACCAGAGCCGCGCCACCATCACCGAGCGCATCAACACGGTCGACCGCAACCTGAACACCGTGGTGAGCCTGAACAACCTGCGCCTGGGCGGGGGCTGAGATGAACTCGCCCGCACTGGCGCCCTTCGGCCTCTACCGTAGCGCGGCATTCAACGCTGCGACACGGCTGAGCGCCGGTAACTCGCTCACACTCGATCGTCCGCAGGCGATCGGTGGCGGTGCCTTCGTGTTCCGCCTTTCGCTGTGGCTGCCGCTACCGCCGGCCTGTCGCGACGCCCGCGCACTGCAGCTCGCCGACAGCCGGCTGGAACTGCGCTTCACACCGGGCGAGATGACGCTTGCCACCGACGACAGTCACTGGTTCTCGAGCACCGAGGACACGGAACGGACGCAGGCACGACTGGGCTTCGTCTGGCCGGCAACGGTCGTCCGCATCGACGGCCCGCATGCGGGTGCTCAGTACGCCTTCGGCCTGCACCGTGCCGACGGCGAAGCGGTGAGCGCAGAGGCAAGCCAGCGCGGCAGGACCGGGCAGACACTGGCCCCCGCCTGGCAGGGCTCGCCGCTGGTGGTGCGCTTCGATGCCCCGGTGCCCTTGCAGGCCAGCGCAACGCTCAAGAAACCGGCCGCCGCCAGACCCCGCAAGCTGCAGCAGGCGCGTGCACTCGGCGTCCCTGCCGCCGGCGGTCTCATCCAGTCTCATGACCATGGTCTGGTGGCGGCCCAGGCGGGGATCATCGAGCAGTTGCGGCGCAGCTCGCAGCTTGTCCCCAGCGTACGCATTGCCGCCCGCCCGACGAGCCCGCGCCTGCGCCTGGTGCTGGAGGAAGGCGGTAGCGAGCGTCTGTTGTGGCAGACGATCGCCGCCGGCGAGCACCCCACTGCGGTGAGCTTGCCCACCGCCGAACTCGCCCAGGAATGGGCGGCCGCCCTCGAACAGATCATCGCCGCCTGCAGCAAGCTGGCGCCCGGCGCCGGGCTGCCCGGCCTGCGTCTGGACATCGAATCCGATGCCCCCTGCACGGTCAACGTGCTGCATGCGGCGCTCGCCCTCGACGCCGAATACGACCTGCTGGCCGACGGCCAGGCCATGGCCCCCGGTGCGCCGAGGCTGGTTTTCGACGGCAGCCGCCGCACCCGGCTGGCGCTCGAACTGCCCACCCCGCCTGCCGGCAACCGGCGCAGCCTGCAGCTCGGCGGGCGCATGCGCTGCGCGGACATGCCTGGCGTGGGGCCGGGCCGCGACGCAACCACGGCTGCTGCGCGCCAGGGCCTGCTGCTGGAGGAGGACCACCGCGTCGAAGGCCGCCTGGCGCTGCTCGCCCCGAGGCGCGTGGCCGGCCTGGTGCTGGGCTGGCATCCACTGTCGGCCCGACTGCGTGGCAGCCTGCGCGTACTGCCCGCTGACGCCCGACGCGGCACACCCGCCCTGCTCGCACAGGCTTTCGACTTCGACACCGATACGGCAGGCGTGCTGATGCTCGCCGTGCGCTGGCCGGCCCTGGACCTGCAGGCGCAGGCGCTGCGCATCGAGCTGGGGCTGCAGGAAGGGCGTGGCATCTGGCTGAGCGGCAGCGCCGGCGAGGACTGGCACGTACGCCAGGACGCAGGCGACCTCGATGGCAGGGCGCTCGCGCTGACGCTGGATGCGGCCTGGCTGGACGACGACGCCGGAGACGGCACCACGGGCGACGGCGCCCCCGCGCCGTCCTTCCACCTTGGCAGCCAGTCGCTCACGGCAACGGACATGGCACAAGGGCGCTTCGCGCTGTCGGTCGCGCCACCGGCACTGGACGCCTGGCCGGGACAGCCGCTGTGCGTGGAATCGGGTATCGCCGCCGAAGTCGCAATCGAGAGCGCCGTCCTCAAGCTGCGCCTGGGCTGACAGCCCGAGCATTGCAGCCAGGCGCGGCAGCGCCCAAGGCCGGCTCAGAACTCCACGAACAGATGCGACAGCCCGGCGGCGTCACCGATCGAGAAGCCCGATGCGCGCAGGCTGGCCTGGCGCGCAAACTCGAGGTCGGCCGGGTAGTCGGCATGCACGCGGTACAACAGTTCGCCGCAGGCAACCGGCTCGCCCAGCTTCTTCAGCAGATCCACCCCTGCGCCCTGCACTTTGGGCGCACCGGCCAGACGGGCGACGCGGGCGAGCTGCAGGTTGTCGATGCCGGTGACCACGCCGTCGGCATCGGCCGCCACCTCGAAGCTGAGGCGGGCGAGCGCCGGCGCGTTGTGGTCGAAGGGGCGCCCGCCCTGGGCACGGATGATCGCGTCCATCTTCGCCAGCGCGCGGCCGGAATCGAGGATGTCGCGCGCGATCGCGAAGCCGTCGCCACCGCGCACGTCGGGGTCGAACTCGAGCATGCGCCCGGCCAGGCGCAGCGCCTTCTGGCGCAGGTCGTTGGGCGCACGCGGATCATTCTCGAGCACCCGCATCACGTCGCGCGCCTCCAGCACGGGTCCGATGCCGCTGCCGACCGGCTGGCGGCCGTCGGTGATGACGACGTCGATCACCAGATTCATGCGCGCCGCGACGAACTCGAACAGCTTGCGCAGCTTCTGCGCCTCGGGCATCGAGCGCACCTTGGCGGTCGGCCCCACCGGAATGTCGAGCACGAGATGAGTGGAGCCCGCCGCCACCTTCTTGGACAGGATGGAGGCCACCATCTGCCCGGGCGAGTCGATGGACAGCGGGCGCTCGACCGAGATCAGCACGTCGTCGGCTGGCGACAGGTGGGCGGTGCCGCCCCAGGCCAGGCAGCCGCGGTGCTCGCGCACGATGTCGGCGAGCGCATCGACCGGCAGCTCGACCCTGGCGAGCACCTCCATGGTGTCGGCGGTGCCGGCCGGCGAGGTGATCGCGCGCGACGAAGTCTTCGGGCACAGCATGCCGTGGGCGGCGACGATGGGCACCACCAGCATCGAGGTGCGATTGCCCGGGATGCCGCCGATGCAGTGCTTGTCCACGACCGGGCGCTCGCGCCAGTCCAGGCGCTGGCCGACCGCCGCCATCGCCTCGGTGAGGAAGTACACCTCCTCGCGGTCGAGCTCGCCCTGGTTGCTGGCGACGACGAAGGCGGTGAGTTCGATCTTGGAGTAGCGATGCTCGGCGATGTCGCGCACGATGGCGCGGAAGTCGTCGCGCCCCAGGCGCTCGCCCGCGATCTTGCGGTGCAGCGCGGGAATGGACGACGGCGGCTCGGCCTGCGCCACCATGGCCGGGTGGCCGTTATCCACACCGAGCTGGGCGAAGGCGTCGATCGACAGCCCGATCTCGTTGCAGCGCACGATGCGCGGGTCGTCCACCACGTTCAGCGTCGCCAGCACGCGCCGGCCATTGGCGCGCACCTCGACCTTGGCCAACGCCTGGAAGCCCTCGGCGCGATAGATCTCGCAGTCGCGATTGAGGTAGGCGACGTTCTCGCGATAGGTGTCGATGGCAACGCGCCGCAGGCTGAGCGGGAAAGCTTCCTCTGCGCCGCTTGCGGCCGGCCCGGGGGGCGGCAGTGCAGGAGTCGTCTTCATGACGACAAGACTACACCTGCTCATGCGGGCAGAGCAGCCCTGCCGTCATCGGCGCGAGACACAGCGCACACCGCAAGCGAACAAGCTTGCCAAAGGTCAATATGGTCAAGGCCTTGGGAGCCTATGCTGTGATCTGGATCACATGCGCTTGCACGGAGGCCCGCCATGACAAACCGCAACATCTCCTTCATCGTCAAGGACCAGGCGCCCTTGATGATGCGACCTTCGGACACGGTGCAGACCGCTTGCCAGCAGATGTGCGAACGCCGTGTCGGCGCAGTGCTGGTGACCGATGCCCGCGCCCACCTGAAAGGCATCTTCACCGGTCGCGATGCGGTGCAGGTGCTGGCCCGGGACGCCAACGCCGCCCATGTGCATCTGTCCGAGGTGATGACGCCCAAGCCCGACACCATCGAACCGGAGCGCACCGCGATCGAGGCCCTGCGCATGATGTGCGACGGCGGCTACCGCCATGTACCGGTGGTCAAGGATGGCAAGGTGGTGGGCATCGTCTCGCGCAGCGACTTCAAGGGTCTCGAGCTCGACCAGTTCGAGGACGAGCTCAGCCTGTGGGAGCGCATCTGCTGAGCGGCACGCTCAAGGATCGACCTGGAAGCGCAGGGTACCGATCATGCGATCGTCCGCAGTCAGCACACGCACCTGCCAGCGCCCTTCCGGGCGCTCCGGGAAGTTGAGCTTGCGCGTCCACGCCCGGTAGCCCTCGGCGCGCCCACCCTTGACCTCGAGTTCGATGCTGTCGACCTCGCGTCCCTCGTGCAGCCAGACGTGGCGCACGCGCTCGCTCAGGCCGAGGGGCGCGTGGATGGCGGTGTAGGCGTACAGGCCGTGCTCGCGCAGCTGCGCCGCGCCGATGCGCTGCAATGCCAGCTCCGGGCTGCGCCCGACGGTGTCGAATGCCGTCGTCACCGCCACCTCGGTCAGCCTCAGCGTCGCTGGTGGCACCCACAAGCGGGCAAACCAGCCGGCCGCCCCCAGGCCCGCAAGCAGTACGAGCACGAGCAGCGGCCGCCACCAGCGCGGCAGCGTGATCAGGCCGGCCAGGGTCGGAAAGGACAGCAGCACCGCAATGCCGAGGGCCAGTTGGTAGCTGGCCATGGCCGGCAGGCGCAGGATCAGCGGCAGCGCCACCAGCAGCAGGGCGAACAGGGCAAAGGTGTGATAGCCGAGGAACAGCCAGCGTCGTGTCGCCAGCCTGCGGTAGTAGATGGGGTCGATGATCGCGACCAGCGCCGCCGCCGCCACCGCAATCGAGAACAGGGCCTGGCCACTGTTCCAGGACGTGCTGGCGACAAAGAAGGGCAGCGCGAAGAACAGGCTTTCCTGGTGCGTGAATTGGGTCAGGTAGCGCAACAGCGCAGGCGGCGGGGCATGACCGAAGCGCGTTGCAACGGCCTGGCTGAGCACACGCTCGAGCACCAGCAACAGCCAGCCCGCCAGCATGCCGATCGCCATCACCCGGCCCACACCTTCATGGCGCTCGATCAGGGTGAAGCTGAGCACGCCCGACACGAAACCGAAGGCTGCGACCAGGCCAGGATGCCTGCGCACCCAGACCACCCAACGCAATACTCGACGCTTCAACACCGGCACTTGATCGCTGCGCGCTGCGGGCCCGCCGCTCAGCGCATCAGGTCGCGCAAGTCGGCGACCGCCTCACGGCCGAAGTCGTCGTCGAGCAGGTAATCGACCAGGTGCATCGCACACACCTCGGGCGCCACCAGCGCGCCGCTGCGCTGCAGGTCGACGAAGCGCTCGCGCTGCGGAAAGCGTTCAGCCGAGGCGGCGCGGATCTCCGCCTGCATGGCGGTGTCGAGCACACCCGGCGCCAGGCTGCAGATGCGCAGGCCCGGTATCGCCTCGGCCTGCACCGCGCGCGCGTGGTGGTCGAGCGCGGCCTTGCCGGCGCAGTAGACGCTCCAGCCCGCATACGGCTTGCGCGCCGCACCGCTCGAGACATGCACGATCCTGCGCTCGTGCGCCGCCGGACTGGCCGGCACCAGGGCCGCAGCCAGCATCAAGGGGGCAGCCACAGAAAGCGCGATGGCCCGGCCCACGGCTGCAGGCTCCTGCGCCGGCAACAAGGCCATCGGTTGCAGGGTGCCGGCATTGTTGATCAACAGCACCAACGCTGCATCAGCCAGCCAGTCCTGCAAGGCGCCGCCGGCCAGCCAGGCAGCAAGCGCCGCGCTGTCGCCAAGGTCCAGGCTGCATTCACGCAGCTGCAGCGGATGCGCCGCAGCCAGCTCGGGGCTGCCCTGCCGCGCCAGTCCCAGTACGTCGACGCCGCGCGCGAGCAGTTCGTCGGCCAGCGCCGCCCCCAGGCCGCGGCTGTGGCCGGTCACGATGGCCTTGGTCCTCATGTTCGCATCCCTTCCACAATCGCCCTCACCAGGGCAGGCGCTCACCAAGATAGCTGAAGAATGCCCCCGAGTCCTCTGCCCCCAGGCCGGACAGCACGCCGAGCAGGCGCTCGGCCGCCAGCCGCGGCGGCTGCACCTGCAGGCCGGCCTTGGCAAAGGGCGCCGACAGCCGGGTATCGACCGTACCCGGATGCAAGGCCACGCACAGCGCACCCGGATTGCGCCGGCGCAGCTCGACGGCAGCCGTGCGCACGAACTGGTTGAGCGCCGCCTTGGAGGCACGGTAGCCGTACCAGCCGCCGAGCCGGTTGTCGCCGATGCTGCCGACCTTGGCCGAGAGGGTCGCGAACACTGCACGCCCGGTCGCCGGCAGCAAGGGCAGGAAGTGCTTCATCAGCAGCGCCGGGCCGATGGCGTTGACCGCAAAGGCATGGGCCAGGTGGGCAGGATCGAGCTGGGCCAGGCTCTTCTCCGGGCGCATACCCTCGCCATGGAGGAAGCCGGTGGCGTCGAACACCAGCCTCGGCACGCCGCGCGCAGCCACATGCCCGGCACAGGCGGCAATGCTGGCCTCGTCGAGCAAGTCGAGCGCAGGCGTGCTGCTGCGGCCGAGGACCACGACCTCGGCGTAGGCCGGGTCGGCGCGCAGGCACTCGGCCACGGCAGCGCCGATGCCGCCGCTGCCGATGACGACGGCGAGCGCAGGCGTATCGCCGGCACTCACCGCACCACCTCCTGCACAACGGCAGCACCGTCCCATTCACCCTCACGCCCCTCCTCGACGGCGTGGCAGGCGACACGCTGGCCGCCGTCCAGCGGACGCAGGGCGGGCGCCTCGCTGCGGCAACGCGCGTCCGCCAGCGGACAACGCGGATGAAAGCTGCAGCCGGGCGGCGGCGTGATCGGGTTGGGCACTTCGCCGCGCACCAGGTCCTCGCGCTGGCCGCGCATCTCCAGGCTGGGGATGGTCGCCAGCAGCATGCGCGTGTACGGATGGCGGGGGCGCTCGAAAAGCGTCCGGCTGGCAGCGATCTCGACGATGCGGCCGAGGTACATCACCCCCACTTCGTTCGCCATGTGGCGCACCACCGCGAGATCGTGACTGATGAACAGGTAGGTGAGACCGAGCGCATCCTGGAGGTCGCGCATGAGATTGAGGATCTGCGCCTGCACCGACACGTCGAGTGCCGAAGTCGGCTCGTCGCAGACCAGGAACTCGGGCCGGTTGGCAAGCGCACGCGCGATACAGATGCGCTGGCGCTGGCCACCGGAGAACTCGTGCGGATACTTGGCGCCATCGGCCGGGGACAGGCCAACCTGGGTCAGCAGCTCGGCAACGCGCGCACGGATGGCCGCCTGCTCCGTCTCCAGGCCGAACACACGGATCGGCTCGGCGATGATCCGCTCCACCCGCCAGCGCGGGTTCAGGCTGGCGTAGGGATCCTGAAAGATCATCTGGAAGCGGCGGCGCAGCTTCTGGCGCTCGGCCGCGCGCGTCACCAGCGCGAGGTCGTGGCCATCGAACACGATGCGCCCTGCAGACGGCTCGTAGAGGCCGACGATGAGCCGCGCCACCGTCGATTTGCCGCAGCCCGACTCTCCCACCAGGGCGAAGGTCTCGCCGCGCGTGATGTCGAAGGACACGCCATCGACCGCCTTCAGCCACCGCCGCGGCGCGCGCTCGAGCAGGCGGTTGAGGAAGGGCTTCGAGACGTCGAAGGCGCAGCGCAGATCCTCGACCCTCAGCAAGGGCTGGCCCCCGGCCTTCGCAAGCTCGACACCCGACGCAGCTGGCACGGCGTCGACGTCAGGCGCGCCATCGCCAGCAGCCGCGCTCGCCAGTGAAGCCGGGACGGCGTCCCGCTCCGGCCCCGCCACGTCGTGTGCCACGTCGTGTTCAACCGGCTGGTGGATCAGCCCCTCGGCGTCCTCCACTGCGGCCTGGTCCTCGCGCCTGGCCTTGCTCACCGCGCGCTCGATGATGCTCATCACGCGCCCTCCACAGGCTCGGTGCCCGGCGTCGACGCCAGGTCATCGGCATAAAGCCAGCAGGCCGCCCGCGTCGCGCCGGCGGGCAGCAGCTCGGGCCGGACCTC
This sequence comes from Thauera mechernichensis, assembly GCF_029588855.1. Taxonomy (NCBI): domain Bacteria; kingdom Pseudomonadati; phylum Pseudomonadota; class Betaproteobacteria; order Rhodocyclales; family Zoogloeaceae; genus Thauera; species Thauera mechernichensis. The sequence goes on from NZ_JARQZE010000001.1 coordinate 545,902, forward strand.
GCGGCAACGCGCGAAGGCCTCGCCACAGCGCGGGTTGAAGGCACAACCGGCGGGTATCGCAGTCAGCCGCGGCATGGCGCCGTCGATCTGAACCAGGCGGCGAACGTCCGCCCCCAGCACCGGGATCGAGCCCATCAGGCCGCGCGTGTAGGGGTGTGCAGGCCGGCGCACGACTTCTTCGACCGGGCCGATCTCGGCCAGCCGGCCGGCGTACATCACCGCGACGCGGTCGGCGGTCTCGGCGATCACGCCCATGTCGTGGGTGACCAGCATGACCGCTGTGCGATGCTGGCGGCACAGCCGACGCAGCAGGGCGATGATCTGCGATTGCACCGAGACATCGAGCGCGGTCGTCGGTTCGTCGGCAATGATGAGCTCGGGCTCGGCACAGAGGGCGAGTGCAATCACCACGCGCTGGCGCATGCCGCCGGAGAACTGGTGCGGGTAGTGGTCGATGCGCTCGCGTGGAGCCGGGATGCCCACCTCCTCGAGCAGTTCGATCGCGCGCTCACGCGCCTGGCGATCGGACAGATCGAGGTGGGTGAGCATGGTCTCCACCAGCTGCTGGCCCACCGTATACAAGGGGTTCAGGCTGGTGAGGGGGTCCTGGAAGATCATCGCGATGCGCCGCCCGCGCAGGCGGCGCATGCGCTCGGCAGGCAGGGCGTGGATGGGTTCGCCGTCGAGCAGGATCTGTCCACCTGCGATGCGCCCGGGCGGCTCGAGCAGGCCGATGATGGCGGCACCGGTGAGCGACTTGCCGGCACCGGACTCGCCGACCACGCCCAGCACCTCACCGCGCGCGATGTCGAAGGACACGTCGTCGATCGCCACCAGGGTGCCGCGCCGGGAGGGAAACTCGATGCGCAGATTGCGCACCGACAGCAGCGGCACGTCTTCGCGCGCCGGCACCTGGTAAATCACAGGGGACCGGGATCTCATCGGCGCAGCCTCGGGTTGAGCGCATCACGCAGCCAATCGCCGAGCAGGTTCACCGCCAAGGCCAGCAGCAGCAGGGTCAGCCCCGGGAAGAACACGATCCACCACTCTCCCGAGAACAGGAAGTCCTGGCCGACACGGATCAGCGTACCCAGGCTGGGCTGGGTCGGCGGCACGCCGACGCCAAGGAAGGACAGCGTCGACTCCAGAATGATGGCGAGCGCCAGGCCGATGGTGGCGATCACCAGCACCGGCCCCATCACGTTGGGCAGGATGTGGCGCAGCAGGATCATCGGCGCCGGCACGCCGATCACGCGTGCGGCCTGCACGTACTCCTTGTTCTTCTCGGCCAGCGTCGAGCTGCGCACCGTGCGCGCGTACTGCACCCAGTCAGACAGCCCGATCGCCACCACCAGCACGTACACCGCCATCCTGTCCTGCAGCGCAGGCGGCACAACGCCCTTGAACACCCCGAAGATCAGCAAGGCCACCAGGATGGCGGGGAAGCTCAGCTGAACGTCGGCGATACGCATGATCAGACTGTCCACCCAGCCGCCGCGGTAACCGGCGATGAGGCCGAGGGTGATGCCCAGCACCGCGGCGAAGGCCACCGCGGCGAAGCCGACCAGGATAGACACGCGCGAGCCGTAGAGAATGGCCGAAAACAGGTCACGGCCCTGGGCGTCGGTGCCCAGCCAATAGACGTTGCCGGTAAATTCGTTGGGCTGCATGGGCCGGGTGAAGCCGTCCATCAGGTTGAGCGTGGCGGGATCGAAGGGGTTGTGCGGCGCAATCACCGGCGCCAGCAGGGCGGCGGCGAGGATTACCAGCGTGACCAGCGCCGAAAGTATGGTCACCGGTGAATGGGTGAAGCTGTAGAAGAGGTCGCTATCGACCAGGCGCGCCCAGCGCGAAGCGGGTCGGGCGGCGACGGTGGGCGGAAGATGGGATGTGGAAGGCATGCTCGGGACCTGCTCCTTGGCGCCGGCTCAATGCCCACGGCCACTGCGCTGCACGCGCAGGCGCGGATCGACGACGAAATACAGCAGATCGACGATGAGATTGATGACGACGAAAATCAGCGCGATCAGCACCAGATAGGCGGCCATCACCGGGATGTCGACGAACTGCACGGCGGTGATGAAGAGCAGGCCCACGCCGGGCCACTGGAACACGGTCTCGGTGATGATCGCGAACGCGATGATCGAGCCGATCTGCAAGCCGGTGATGGTGATCACCGGCAGCAGCGTGTTCTTGAGCGCATGGCCGAAATGCACCGCGCGGTTCGACAGGCCGCGTGCGCGCGCGAACTTGATGTAGTCGGTACGCAGCACCTCGAGCATCTCTGCACGCACCAGGCGCATGATCAGCGTGAGCTGGTACAGACCGAGCGTGATCGCCGGCATGATCAGCGACTTGAGGCCGGAGGTGGTCAGCAGCCCGGTGGTCCACCAACCGAGGTCGACCACCTCGCCGCGACCGAAGGCCGGCAGGACCTTGAGCTCCACCGCGAACACGTAGATCAGCAGGATGCCGATGAGGAAGGTCGGCAGCGACACCCCGACCAGGGACAGGCCCATGATCGCATTGCTCAGCCAGCCGTCACGGCGCAGCGCGGTATACACGCCGAGCGCGATACCGATCACCAGCGCGCCGACGCCCGAGATCAGCGCCAGCTCCAGCGTGGCGGGCAGGCGCTCGGCGATCACGTCGGCCACCGGCCGCGCCATGCGGTAGGACACGCCGAACTCGCCGCGCGCCGCATTGGCCACGAAGCGCAGGAACTGTACCGGCACCGGGTCGTTGAGGCCGAGCGAATCGCGCAGGGCGTCGCGCTCGGCCATCGTCGCCTCCTGGCCGACCATGTTGTTGATGGGGTCGCCGATGTAGCGGAACAGCCCGAAGGACACCAGCGCCACGGCGAGCATGACGAGGACGGACTGCAGCAGGCGACGCAGGATGAAAGCGAGCATCAGGAGCGCGAACGATGGGAGATCATGGCCGGGCCAGACGCCGCCGCAAGGAACACAAACCTCGCGGCCTGGGCTGGCCCGATGAAAGGCTCGCGGCTTGCGCCGCTCCTACAGCGAGGCCCGCTCGGCGTACCCCGCAGGAGCGGCGACAGCCGCGAGACGTTGAAGGCGACGGCACCTCACGCTCCTCACTTCTTGAACTTAAGCAGCTTGAAGTAGGGATAGTTCTCGGACTGCACCGGGAAGTCGATATTGTCCTTCATCGCCCAGTTCAGCATCTGGTGGTGGATCGGCAGATAGACGACGTCGTCCTGCACCGTCTTCCACACCTCGGCGACCATGCCCGCGCGCGTGCCGGGATCGACCTCCCGCGTCATCGCGCCGATCAGCTCGTCGACACGCGGGCTGCTGTAGCCGGTGAAGTTCCACGAGCCGCCCTTGTCGGTCTTGGTCTCGAACAGGTAGTGGAAGACGTAGTGCGAGTCCATCGTCGGCACGCCCCAGCCAAGCATGTAGAGGTCGTACTCGCCCTTGGGCAGTTCGGCGAAGTGGATGCTCTTGGGCTGGGCGCTGAGGCGGGCGCGCACGCCGATCTGGCCGAACATGCCGGTCACCGCCTGGCAGATTGCCTCGTCATTGACGTAGCGATCGTTCGGGCAGGCGAGCGTCACCGAGAAGCCATTGGGGTAGCCCGCCTCGGCAAGCAGCGCCTTGGCGCGCGTGACGTCGGTTGCCGGCACCACGTCCATCGCCTTGTCGTAGCCGTCGATGAAGGGCGGCGCGACGATACCCGCGGGCACCGACTGGCCGCGCATCACCACGCGCTTGACCGCCTCGCGGTTGATGGCGATGTTCATCGCCTCGCGCACGCGCTTGTCAGCGAACGGGTTCTTGCCCTTCACATCCGAGCTGCGCAGCTCGGGCAAGGCCTGCTGCATGCCGAGGAAGATCGTGCGGTTTTCGGGCCCTGAGCGCACCACCAGGCCCTTGGCGGCGGACAGGCGCTCGAGGTCCTGAACCGGCGGGTCGAGCAGGAAGTCGACCTCGCCCGACAACAGCGCAGCGACGCGCGTGGCTGCCGAGCGCACCGGGGTGAACACCACCTTGCTGACCTCCATCGGGAAGGTCTCCTTGCCCCAGTAGTCCTCATTGCGCTCGAGTTCGGTGCGCACGTCGGGCTCGCGCTTGGCCAGCCGGAAGGGGCCGGTGCCATTGGCGTTGCGTACCGCGAAGGTCTCGTCGCCGGCCTTGTAGTTCTGCGGCAGCGTGACCTTGTTCTCCTCGGCCCACTCACTGTCCATGATGAAGAGGTTGGTGAGGTTGTTGGGCAGCAGCGGGTTGGGGCCGTCCGTGCGCATGCGCACCGTGTGGTCGTCGACCTTGATCACCTCGACCACACTGGTCAGCAGCCCCTTCATGTCCGAGTTCTCGTGCTTGGCGCGCATGATCGAGAACACCACGTCGTCGGCAGTAAAGGGGTTGCCGTTGTGGTACTTCACCCCCTCGCGCAGCTTGAACTCCCACACGCTGGGGTCATCGGTGATGCGCCAGGAAGTGGCCAGGCGGGGCGCGAGCTTCATGTCCTGGTCGCGGAACACCAGAGAGTCATAGACCTGGTGGTTCATGACATGGGTCGGGCCCTCGTTCTGCGAATGCGGATCCATGGTCAGGGCGTCGCCCGCCGCCGCCCAGCGCACGGTCTGGGCCGCGACCGGCGTGGAGAAGGTGGCGAGGACTGCGCAGGCACCGAGGGCAAGGGGCAGCGTGGCGGCAAGGCGGGGTAGCTTCATCGACGTCATCTCCAGGTGGGCGTACATGGATGCAATTACCGTCCGATTGTTGCACCGACTGCCCGCGCAGCAAAGCGCGGTGACCACCGCCACGGGTTTACCGCTAGGCGGCTAGCCAGCGTAGCGCACGCGCAGTTCGCGCTTGAGCAGCTTGCCCGATGCGTTGCGCGGCATGTCATCGACGAAGAACACGCGCTTGGGCACCTTGAACGCTGCCAGACGGGCATGGACGTGGGCAACCAGCTCATCCGCGGTCGCCCGCGCACCCTGCTTCAGCGCCACCACCGCCGTCACTGCCTCGATCCAGCGCTCATCGGGCAGACCGATCACCGCCACCTCGGCCACGGCCGGATGGGTGTAGAGGCACTCCTCGACCTCGCGGCTCGCCACCACCACGCCACCGGTCTTGATGATGTCCTTGATGCGGTCGGTGATGTAGAGATAGCCCGCCTCGTCCATGTAGCCGACATCGCCGGAACGGAACCAGCCGTCCTTGAAGCTAGCCGCGGTCTCGTCCGGCTTGCCCCAGTAGCCGCTCATGAGCTGCGGCGAGCGGTGCACGATCTCACCCATCTCGCCGGCCGGCACATCGTTCAGGTCGGTGTCGACGATGCGCGTCTCGACGTTGAAGATCGGCCGTCCGGCAGAGGCCGGGCGCTCGGCATGCTCCTCGGGGCGCAGCACCGTGGCCAGCGGCGCGATCTCGCTCTGGCCGTAGCAGTTGTAGAGCTTGAGCGCCGGCAGCTTGGCTGCCAGTTCGTGCACGACCGGCACTGGCATGATCGAGGCGCCGTAATAGCCCTTCTGCAGCGAGGCCAGGTGTGCCGGATCGAAGGCCGGGTGGCGCAGGAAGGCGATCCACACCGTCGGCGGCGCGAAGAAGGAGGTGACGCCTTCCTGCGCGATGAGCTCGAAGCAGCGCTCGGGCTGCGGTGCCTGGATCAGCAGCGTGGTGGCGCCCACCAGCAGCTGCGGCATCAGGAATACGTGCATCTGCGCCGAGTGATACAGCGGCAGCGCGGCCAGCGAGCAGTCCTCGCCGCGGATGTCGGTCGCCAGCAGCGTGCTGGTGTACTCGGCCAGCAGGGCACGGTGGCTCATCATCGCGCCCTTGGGCGCGGCGGTGGTGCCGGAGGTGTAGAGCAGCTGGACGATGCTCTCCTCGTCGAGCTCGAGTTCCGGCGCAATGTCGTCGCCGCCAGCCTGGACCCAGGAGAGGATGTCGCGGTCCTGCCCGCCCTGCAGCGTGCCGCGCCACTCGCAGGACAGCGTGGAGCCCAGCGCCTCGACGTGGGTCGCCATGTCGGCATCACAGAACAGCGCGCGCGCGCCGGACTGCGCGACGATGTAGTGCAGTTCGGCATCGAGCAGGGCGTAGTTGATCGGCACGTGGATCAGGCCGGCCTTGGCGCAGCCCAGCCACAGCAGCACGTAGGCGTCCGAGTTGCGGCCATAGGCGGCGACGCGGTCGCCAGCCTTGAGGCCCAGCGCCAGCAGGCGGTTGGCGACACGGTTGGCAGCGCGCTCGAGCTGGGCGTAGCGCCAGCTGCGGCCCTCGAAGCGCAGCGCCTCGCGCTCGGGGTTACGGCGTACCGAGCGCGCGAAGGCGTCGCCGATCAGATTGCGCCCGGCACGGCGGACATCGGCGGGAATGGCTGTGTGGTGTGCTGCGGTCATGCTCATGTCCTCATTCAGTGCTTGCGGGGTGCCCGCAGGCACCCCCATCGTACGCGGGCAAGCGGGCTTACTTGGCCGCCATGCGGATCGCGCCGTCCAGGCGGATGACCTCGCCGTTGAGCATCGGGTTCTCGCAGATCGACTTCACCAGCTGCGCATACTCGCTGGAGCGGCCCAGGCGCGAGGGGAAAGGCACCATCTGGCCGAGCGAATCCTGCACCTGCTGCGGCAGGCCGCGCAGCATCGGCGTCTCGAAGATGCCGGGGGCGATGCTCATGACGCGGATGCCGTAGCGTGCCAGCTCGCGCGCGATCGGCAAGGTCATGCCGACCACGCCGGCCTTGGAGGCCGAATAGGTCGCCTGGCCGATCTGGCCGTCGAAGGCGGCGACCGAGGCGGTGGTGACGATCACGCCGCGCTCGCCCTCCGCGTTCGGCGCGGCCTTGCTCATGGCGTCGGCGGCAAGGCGGATCGGGTTGAAGGTGCCGACGAGGTTGATCGTCACCCCGCGCACGAAGCTGTCCAGGCGGTGCGGGCCTTCCTTGCCCACCACCTTCTCGCCCGGTGCCACGCCAGCGCAGCACACCAGACCGTGCAGGCCGCCGAAGCCCTTCACCGCGGCATCGACCGCGGCCTGCGTCGACGCCTCGTCGGTGACGTCGGTACGCACGAAGCAGGCCGCCGCGCCGAGTTCGGCCGCCAGCGCCCTGCCCGCCTCGTCGTTGAGGTCGGCAAGCACCACCTTGCCGCCACCTTCGACCACCATGCGCGCGGTGGCCGCACCCAGGCCCGAGGCGCCGCCGGTAATCAGGAATACCGAGTCTGCGATCTTCATTGCGTGTGCTCCTTGTGTCTCAGATGCGTTCGATGATGGTGGCGGTGGCCATGCCGTGGCCGATGCACATGACCTGCAGCCCGAAGCGGCCGTCGCGCTGTTCGAGGCCGGCGAGCATCTTGGCCATCAGGCCGGCGCCCGTTCCGCCCAGCGGGTGGCCGTGGGCGATGGCGCCGCCCCAGGGGTTGAAGCGGTCCATGTCGGGCGCGAACTCGCGCACGAAGCACAGCGCCACGCTGGCGAAGGCCTCGTTGACCTCGATCCAGTCCATGTCGTGGATCGACAGCCCGGCCATCTCCAGCGCGCGGCGCGCCGCCGGGACCACCCCGGTGAGCTGCATCACCGGGTCGGAGCCGACCGCGACGCGGGCGCGGAAGCGCGCGCGCGGCCGGATGCCCAGCGCCTCGGCCGCCTCGCGCCGGCCGACCAGCACCGCAGCGGCGCCGTCGGACATCTGGCTGGCGTTGGCCGCGGTCACGCCGCCCTCGCCCGGCTGGCGGAACACGGGCTGCATCGCGCGCATGCGCTCGACGTCGATCACCGCGCGGATGCCTTCGTCGTGCGCCAGCGTGATCGCGCCGCCCTCCTTGTCCACACCCGCCACCGGCAGGATCTCGGCGTGTACGCCGGCCGCACGCGCGGCCTCGGCGCGGCGGTGGCTTTCAATTGCGTAGTCGTCCATCTCGGCGCGCGATATCTGCCACTGGTCGGCGATGCGCTCGGCGCTCTCGACCTGGTGCGGGATGGCGAAGCGCGCGAGGATCTTCGGATGCAGATTGTCGAAGCCGCGGAAGTCGCCCTGCCCCAGGGTCAGGTCGAGGAACATCGGCACGCGGCTCATGCTCTCGACACCGCAGCCGATGGCGAACGCGAGGTCGCCCGCGGCCACCGCCTGCGAAGCGGCATGGGTGGCGAACTGGCTGGAGCCGCACATGCGGTTCATCGACACGCCCGGCACCTCGGCCGGCAGCCCGGCGATCAACAGCGCCTGGCGGGCGATGTTGGCGCCCTGCTCGCCGGCCTGGCTGACGCAGCCCGCCAGCACGTCGCCAACCTTTTCGGCCGGAAGTCCGGTGCGCGCCAGCACACCGCCGATGGCGGTGGCAAGAAGTTCGTCCGGGCGGGTCTCGCGCAGCGCACCGCCGCGGCGGCCGAAGGGGGTGCGGACGGCACCCAGGATGAGCGCTTCGTTCGGATTGGATTGGGTCATTGCTGGGTCCTCAGGTTCAGGCCCGCTGCAGTTCGCGGGCAATGATGTTGCGCTGGATCTCGCTGGTGCCTTCGTAGATCTGCAGCACCTTGGCGTCGCGGAAGAGCTTTTCCACCGGGTATTCGGTCGAGTAGCCCATGCCGCCGAAAATCTGCACGGCCTCGGTCGCCGCCCACATCGCCGCATCGGCAGCGAAGGCCTTGGCGATCGAGGCCTCGATGGTGTTCGGCCTGCCCTGGTCGAGCAGCCAGGCCGACTGGTAGGTGAGCAAGCGTGCGGCCTCGAGCTTCATGCGCATCTCGGCCAGCTTGTGCGCCACCGCCTGGTGGTCGACCAGGCGCTTGCCCATGCTGTTGCGCTGGGTGGCGTAGGCGAGCGATTCGTCGAGGCAGCGTTCGATGAGGCCAACGCCAAAGGCCGCAACCATCGGCCGCGAGTGGTCGAACACCGTCATCGCCAGCGCGAAACCACTGCCCTCCTCGCCCAGGCGATGGTCATCAGGCACGAACACCTGGTCGAGAAAGACCTCGCAGGTGGGCGCGCAGCGCTGGCCGAGCTTGCCCAGGGGTTCGCCGATGGCCATGCCCTGGCTGCCACGCGGCACGATGAAGGCGGTCATGCCGCGGTGGCCGGCATCCGGCGCGGTCTTGGCGAAGACGACGAGGAATTCGGCGAGATTGGCGTTGGAGATCCAGATCTTGCTGCCGCTCAGGCGGTAGCCGCCGGCCACGCGCTCGGCACGGGTGCGGATGCCGGCAACGTCGGAGCCGGCGCCCGGCTCGGTCATGGCGAAGCTCGCCAGCGCGCCCTTGGCGGCCGCGCCCAGATAGCGCTCGCGCTGCATGTCGCTGCCGGCGATCACGATCGGCTCGGTGGCCAGTGCATTCACGCACAGCGCGGTGCCGATGCCCAGGCAGCCACGGCAGAAGGCTTCGGTGACCAGTACCAGCTCGAGGCAGCCGAGGCCGCCGCCGCCGACCGCTTCGGGCAGGTTGATGCCCAGCAGGCCGAGCTCCTGCGCACGCTGGTGCACCTCGAAGGGGAAAGTCTTGCCGAGGTCGGCCTCGGCGGCGCGCGGGGCGATCTCGCGCTCGGCAAAGCGGCGCGCCAGATCGCGAATCTCGCGCTGCTCCGCGTTCAACTGGAAGTCCATGATGTCTCCTTGCAAAACCGTCGTCCGATAGCGACGGCGTAATCCAATGTCCGGCCTGCCCGGGCGCAGCGCGGTACCGTAGGAGCGGCGCAAGCCGCGAGCCTTTTGTCAGCCCACCCAAGCCCCGTCGCCTTCAACCCCTCGCGGCTGGCGCCGCTCCTACAGGGGGTGATGAACGCCTTGCGGTGCCGCAGGAGCGGCGCAAGCCGCGAGCCTTTTGTCATCCCACCCAAGCCCCATCGCCTTCAACCCCTCGCGGCTGGCGCCGCTCCTACAGGGGGTGATGAACGCCTTGCGATGCCGTAGGAGCGGCGCAAGCCGCGAGCCTTTTGTCATCCCACCCAAGCCCCATCGCCTTCAACCCCTCGCGGCTGGCGCCGCTCCTACAGGGGGTGATGGACCCCTTGCGGTGCCGTAGGAGCGGCGCAAGCCGCGAGCCTTTTGTCATCCCACCCAAGCCCCGTCGCCTTCAACCCCTCGCGGCTGGAGCCGCTCCTACAGGGGGTGATGGACCCCTTGCGATGCCGTAGGAGCGGCGCAAGCCGCGAGCCTTTTGTCATCCCACCCAAGCCCCGTCGCCTTCAACCCCTCGCGGCTGGCCGAAACGTGCCGGCCGCCGCTCACAGAAGGCACGTACGCCCTCGGCGAAGTCCGCCGTCGCCGACATGGCGAGAAAGCTCGCCTTCTCGGCGGCAAGCGCGCTCGCCAGGTCGGTGGCCAGGCCTTCGCGCAACAGGCGCTTGACGCCGGCCTGGGCCGCCGCCGGCCCGTCGGCCAGCCGGCACGCCAGCGCCCGTCCAGCCTCAGCGAGCTGCGCCGCTGGTACCACCTCGGCCACCAGGCCGATGTCCTTGGCCTGCGCGGCGTCGATCTGCGGGTTGAGCAGCGCGATCGCCAGGGCACGCTGCAGACCGACGCGGCGCGGCAGGTGCCAGCTCGCACCGCCGTCGGGCGTGGTGCCGATGGCGCCGTAGGCAAGCACGAAGCGCGCATCGTCGGCCGCGACCAGCAGGTCGCAGGCCATCGCCAGCGACATGCCGAAGCCCGCGGCGGAGCCGCATACCAGCCCTAGCACCGGGCAGGGCAGTCGAGTCAGGCCGGTGACGGCCTCGTGCACCGCATCGATGAGCAGACCGATCTCTTCGGTGCAAGCCGCCTGCGACTGGCCGAGCAGGCTGTCGAAGCGGCGCACGTCGCCGCCGACCATGAAGTGCGCGCCACTGCTGCGCAGCACGACCACCCGCGGTGGCTCGGCCGCCAGCGACCTGACCGCATCGCGCAGCTCGAGCCCCATGGGCAGGTCCAGACTGTTGCGCGCGGCCGGGCGGTCCAGGCTGATGCAGGCAATGCCATCCTCGCGCTCCAGGCGAACGCTGGCGGCTTGATCGTGTTCAGGCATGGGCGGCCTCGCCCCGGTACATGGCCTCGATCACGTCGGCGTAGGTCTTGTAGATGCTGGAACGGCGCACCTTCATCGTCGCCGTCACCTCGCCGTCGTCGTGGTCCAGCTCCTTGGTCAGCAGGTGGAAACGGCGGATGTGCGAAACCTGCGCAAGCTGGGCATTGCCGCGCGCGATCTCGGCGTCGATCAGCGCGCGTACCTCCGGGTGCTCGACCAGCGAGCGGAAGTGGGTGAAGAGGATCTGGCGACCCTCGGCCCACTTCGCCACCGTCTCGTAGTCGATCTGGATCAACGCGGAGACGAACTTGCGCCCGTCGGCGACGACGATGCACTCCTTGATGTAGGGGCTGGCCTTCATCGTCTTCTCGATCTCGGACGGCGTCAGGTTCTTGCCGCCGGCGGTGATCATGATGTCCTTGAGGCGATCGACGATGTAGAGCTGGCCGTCGCGCGCCTCGACCACGTCACCGGTGTGCAGCCAGCCGTCGCGAATGCTGTCGGCGGTCGCCTCCGGGTTCTTGTAGTAGCCGGCGAACACCATCTCGCCCCGGATCAGCAGTTCACCGCGCTCGCCGATCCGGTGCTCGACACCGAGGATCGGCGTACCGACCGAGCCGAAGCGGGCAGCATCCAGCGGCTGGCCGGTGATCATGCCCGTCGATTCGGTCAGGCCGTAGACCTCCACCAGCGGCACGCCCAGCGTACGGAAGAACTGCACCACCGCGGGCGGGATCGGCGCCGCACCGGTCAGCGCCACTTTCGCCCGGCGCAGGCCGATGAAGTTCTGCAGTGCGCGCAGGATGATCCAGTACCAGAAGGCGTAGGTGATTCGCTCGCCCGCCGTGCGCTGAGTCGCCGCCTTGTGCGCGAAGGGCTCGCAGGCGGCCATTGCACGGGCGAACAGCCAGCGCTGCAGCGCACCACTCTCCTGCATCTTGATGCTGATCGCCGAGTGCAGCTTCTCCCAGATGCGCGGCACGCCCAGGAACATCGTCGGCGCGATCTCGCGCAGGTCTTCCTGCACGGTGCGGATCGACTCGCCGAAGGCGACCGTGGAGCCGAGGTAGATCGGGCAGAAGGTGGTGAGCATCTGCTCGGCGACGTGGCACAGCGGCAGGTAGGACAGGTGGCTGGTATCCGCCGACAGCCCCAGGCGGTCGGCGATGCCGGGCGCCACGCCGCGGATGTTGGCGTAGCTGATCATCGCGCCCTTGGGCTTGCCGGTGGAACCCGAGGTGTAGATCATCAGCGCGATGTCATCGAGCCGCTGCGCCGCCAGCGTCTGCTCGACCAGGTGGCGGTGGGTGGCCTCGTACTCGACGCCGAGCGTTTCCAGGTCGGCGAACGACAGGATGCGGTCGCGCACGCGCTCGTCGGCACTGCGCAGGCCCTTGGTCTCCATCACCACGATGGCGCGCAGGTGAGGCAGCTGGTCGAGCGCCTCGACGACCTTGTCGGTCTGCTCCTGGTCCTCGCACACCACCACCTCGACGTCGGCGTGGTTGAGCACGTAGGCCACCTCGGGCGACGGGCTGGTCGGATAGACGCCGACCGCGATGCCGCCGACCAGGCCGCAGCCCATCTGCGTCAGCACCCATTCGATGCGGTTCTCGGCGATGACGCCGACGTGGCCGCCGGCGGACAGGCCAAGCGCACGCAGCCCCAGGCCGACGTGACTCGAACGGCGGTAGTAGTCGTCCCAGGTGATGCCCTGCCAGATGCCGAAATCCTTCTGGCGGATGGCGATGCGCGCCGGATGTTGCCGAGCCTGCTCGCGCAGCATCTGCGCCAGGGTCAGCATGGGTAGGGTGTTGTTCATGGCCATCCTCCCGATCACGACAACCAGCGCTTGCGGCGCTTGTAGTGCTTGATGTCGCGGAAACTCTTCATCTCGCCGTGCCCGCCCATGCCGAGATAGAACTCGCGCACATCCTGGTCGGCGGCCAGGCGCTCGGCCGGGCCGTCGGTGACGACCTTGCCGTTCTCCATGATGTAGCCGTAGTGCGCCACCGCCAGCGCCACCGAGGCGTTCTGCTCGACCAGCAGCATCGACACCTTCTGCTCGGCATTGATGCGGGCGATGATCTGGAAGATGTTCTCGACCAGCAGCGGCGCCAGGCCCAGCGAGGGCTCGTCGAGCAGGATCAGCCTGGGCCGCGCGATCAGCGCGCGGCCGATCGCCAGCATCTGCTGCTCGCCGCCCGACAGGTAGCCGGCCAGGCCGTTGCGGCGCTCGTACAGGCGCGGAAAGTACTCGTAGACCAGCTCGTAGTCGGCCTTCGCGCCGCTGCGCCCGGTGAGCGCATAGGTGGCGGAGACGAGGTTCTCCTCCACGGTCAGGTCCTCGAACACGCGGCGCCCTTCCATGACGTGGAAGAGCCCCGCGCGCACCAGTTCGTGCGGCTTCGAAGCCGCCAGCGGCTTGCCTTCGAAGCGGATCTCGCCACGCGTCAGCTCACCGTTCTCCAGCCCCAGCAGGCCGGACACGGTCTTGAGCGTAGTGCTCTTGCCCGCGCCGTTGGAGCCGAGCAGCGCGACGATCTGCCCGCGCGGCACCGACAGCGACAGGCCGCGCAGCACCTGGACCGCCTTGTTGTAGATCACCTCGATGTTGTTCACCTCGAGGACGGATTCGGCCGCACTCATCGCTTACTCCAGCACGATCCAGTCGGAGGCCGGCACCATGCGCTTGGCCTGAACGTCGGCACGGTAGATGCGCCCGACCGGAATGGTGTTGCCGCGGATGGAGATCGGCACGCCGATCAGGCCGCCGGTGTCGAAGTTCTCGATCGAGTTCAACGCCGCCTTGAGGTTGGCCGCGCTCATCTCCTGACCGGCGGCCAGCGTGCGGCGAGCGGACTCGGCATACAGCATGGCCGACAGGAAGCCCTGGATGTAGGGCACGTTCTGGTACTCCGTGCGCATCGAGCGGATCTTCTCCAGCATCGGCGCCGGTGCGGAGTCGTCGTAGTAGTAGTTGTACGGCATAACGCCCATGAAGCCCTCGGCGGCTTCGCCCATCTGCATCACGGTGCTGTTGTCCATGGTCCAGAAGGTGCCCATGAACTGGGTCTGCAGACCCAGCTGGCGCGACTGGCTGATGAACTCGGGGATCGGCCCCAGGATGTAGCCATGGAAGATGGTGTAATCGGCGCGCGCGCGACGCAGCTTGGCCATTTCGGTCGACACGTCGACCGCGCCCGGCGGGGTCATGATCTCGATGGCGACGTTGAGCCCCAGTTCCTTGGCCACGCCGCGGCTGCTCTCGATCGGATCGCGGCCGAACTCGGTGTCGGAGTACACGAAAGCCACTTTGGCGCCCGGCTTCTGCTGGGCGATGTAGCGCAGCAGGATGCCGAACTGCTGGGTGTAGTCCGGGCCGGCGATGAACTGATAGGGGAATCTCTGCGGGTCGTTGAGCTCGGTGGCGAAGGATGCCCCCGACATGATCATGCTGCCGGCGCGGTCGAGTTCGGGGTTGATGGTCTTGCTGAAGGCGGTGGAATCGCCGTAGTAGAAGTTCACCTTGTTCTGGCTGGTGATCTTCTTGAACGCGGCCACCGACTGGTCGACCTTGTAGGCGCTGTCCTCGGGCACATAGCGCAGCATGTGGCCCTCGATGCCACCCGCATCGTTGGTCATCTTGACGTAGTCCTGGATGCCGGCATGGATGCCGATGCCGGCGAAGGCGAACACACCGCTCATCGGGATCGAGCCGCCGATGACGATCTCCTTGTCGGCCGCCTGCGCAGCCGGCAGGCCGGCGGTGGCAGCCAGCACGGCAGTGGCCAGCAGGCTCTTGAGTACGGTTCTTCTCATGCTTGTCTCCTTCTCTTTGTATGTGGTGATGCGGTGAGGCGAGGAAAACTCAGGCGCGGAACGGCCAGAGGTGGAAGAAGCGACGGATGCGGCGCCAGATCTCCTGCAGGCCGAGCGGCTCGAACACCAGGAAGCCGACGATCAGCGCACCGAACACGATGGTGCGCACCGGCGACAGGATCAGCGTGGCGTCGGCCGAAAGCGGCAGCCAGCCAACGATGAGCTTGAGCGCCTCGGGCACCATGGTCATGAAGACCGCACCGAGGATGGCGCCGAGGATGGTGCCCATGCCGCCGACGATGACGGCGGCGAGGAAGAAGATCGACATGATCAGCGGGAAGCTCTCCGGCGTGACCACGCGGAAGAAGTAGGCCCACATGCCGCCCGCCACCCCGGCATAAAAGGACGACAGGCCGAAGGACAGCAGTTTGTAGCGCAGCAGCGGGATGCCCAGCACCTCGGCCGAGATGTCGCGGTCGCGGATCGCGATGAAGGCGCGGCCGATACGGGTGCGGAACAGGTTGGCCGCGCCCAGCACCATCAGGGCGGTGATCGGCACGAACAGCCAGTACAGGCGGAACGAAGTGTCGAAGCTGACGCCAAGGATCTCCGCCGGCGCCACCGTGATGCCGGCGTGGCCGCCGGTAACCGAGTGCCAGTTGGCGAACACGAAGTGCAGCACCACCGAGGCGGCGATGGTGGCGATCGCCAGGTACAGGCCCTTCACCCGCAGCGAGGGCAGGCCCACCACCAACCCGCCGAGCATGGCGACGAAGCCGCCGGCGAGCAGGTTGAGCAGCACCGGCGTGCCGAGCTTCTGCTCCAGCGCCGCCACCGTGTAGGCGCCGATGCCCATGAAGGCAGCCTGCCCCAGGCTCACCAGCCCGGTGTAGCCGGTGAGGATGTTGAGCCCGGTGGTGCTGGCGATGTTGATCGCGACCAGGCAGGCGAGGTACAGCCAGTATTCGTCGGCGAAGAAGGGGAAGCCGAGCAGCGCGACGGCGAGGACGGCCAGCCAGGCGTGCTGGGTGCGGCTGTCGAACAGCGACTCGTCGTGACGATAGCTGGAGCGTGCGGTTCCGATGCGCATTACAACCTCTCGATTTCGTGGGTGCCGAACAGGCCGTAGGGACGGACCAGCAGCACGACGATCAGGATCATGAAGGTGGCGAGCAGCTTGTATTCGCCGCCGAGGAAACCACCGGCGAGCGACTCGACGACGCCGATGAGGAGCCCCGCGACCAGCGCGCCGAGCACGCTGTCCAGGCCGCCGACGATCACCACTACCAGCACCGACAGGCCGAACACGCCCATCGTCGAGGAGATGCCGCCCACCGCGCCGACGATGACACCGGCAATGGCCGCGATCATCGCCGCCACCGTCCAGGACAGCGAGAAGACCCTGGGTACGTTGATGCCCATCGAATAGGCAGCCTGCTGGTCCGAGGCCGTCGCCCGCAGCGCCACGCCGCCGCGCCAGAAGCGGAACACCGCCAGAGCAACCGCAATCAGCGCGGCTGCGACGAGGAAGCCATAGAACACCTTGGGCGGCACGAAGGCCTCGCCGATCATCACCGGCGCGCTGGGCATGAATTCGGGCAGGCGGCGCGGCTCGGAGGTCCAGATCAGCTCGACCACGCCGACCAGGATGGAAGCCAGCCCCACGGTGACCATGAACACCGAGATCGGCGACTCGCCGAGCATCGGCCGGATCGCTACGCGTTCGAGCAATGCGCCGGCCATGCCACTACCGATCACCGCGACCAGGATCGCCAGCCACATTGGCAGGTTCATCGCCGTGGCGAGGCCGAAGCACAGGTAGGCGCCGATCATCAGCATCTCACCGATGGCCAGGTTCACCACCCGCGTGGCCTTGTAGATCATCACGAAAGCGAGACCGGTCAGCGCGTACAGGCCACCGGCGCCAAGGCCGGCAAACACGATCTCGGCCAGGAAAAGCCAGTCGAAGTCCATCTCAGGCCCCCACTGCAAGAGGTTGATGAAGGCGCTGGCGCAATTCCGAGACGTCACCCGAGCCCAGGTAGGCCTTGATCACTTCCGGATTGGCCTGCACCTCGGCCGGCGTACCGTCGGCGATGACCTGGCCGAAGTTGAGCACCACCACGTGGTCGGACAGGTCCATGACCATGCCCATGTCGTGCTCCACCATCAGCACCGTCACGCCCCACTCCTCGCGCACGTCGAGGATGAAGCGCGCCATGTCCTCGGTCTCTTCGCGGTTCATGCCCGCGACCGGTTCATCGAGCATCAGCACCTTGGGCCGCATCGCCAGCGCGCGCGCCATCTCGACCCGCTTCTGCAGACCGTAGGACAGCACCGATACCGGCATGTGGCGGATGTGGTCGATCTCGAGGAAGTCGATGATGCGTTCCTCGACCTCCTGGCGCAGCTTCATCTCCTCATGCCGGGCGCGGCCGAAGTAGAACAGCGCATCGAGCACATTGGTGCGCAGGTGGGCGTGGCGGCCGAGCTTGATGTTGTCGAGCACGGTCATGCCGCGGAACAGCGCGATGTTCTGGAAGCTGCGCGCCAGGCCCAGCTTGGCGCGCTCGGGCGGCCGGGTGGCGGTGATGTCCTCGCCCTGGAAGCGGATGCGTCCCGTAGCGGGCTTGTAGAAACCGGAGATCGTGTTGAACAGCGAGGTCTTGCCTGCGCCGTTCGGACCGATGACGGTGGTGATGGACCCTGGAGCAACTTCGAAGCCCACGTCGGTCAGCGCCTTGATGCCGCCGAACGACAATGTGAGCCCCTCGACCTCGAGGATCGGATTGGCCTTGCCTGGATGCACTTGTCTCCTCCTGCCAGGCGCCTCGGCAGAGACGTCCTGTGCGTGCTGTGCTTGATCTGCCCGCTGGCAGCGCCACACACGGCGCAGCTCAGCATTGGCGGGGCATTAATTTTTTTACTGCCTCGATTTGCAGTCCATACTAGGCAGTACGGGCCAGGTTGTGGATGACAGAACCGGCCTATTGATTGACATTTCCTGCCAACCCCGCGACACACCTTTGCCATGAGCGAACGCCTGAGTGCCCCCTCCGTCACGGTCTCGATCCGCATGGTCAGCCAGCTTCTCGACCGGCTCGGTGCACACCACACGCGCGCGCTCGACTGCATCGCCCGCGCAGGCATCGCCCCGCCGCTGCTGGACCAGGAGTCGGCGCGCGTGACCGTCGAGCAGTTCGCGTTGTTCTATCGCACGCTGGCAATCGAGCTCGACGACGAGACACCGGGCATGTTCTCCAGGCCGCTGCGCGCCGGCACGCTCAAGTTCCTGTGCCTCGGCATGCTCGACGCCGCGAACCTGCGTGTTGCGCTACACCGCTTCTGCTGGTTCTTTCGCCTGGTGCTGGACGACCTGCACTTCGAGATGGGGGAAGAGGACGGACTGACCCGCATCGCGCTGGTGGAGCGCACCGACCTCGGTCACCACCGCATCCTGATCCTCGAGTTGATGCTGATGCTGGTGCAGGGCATCGCGTCCTGGATGATCGAGCGCAAGCTGCTGTTCGCGCGTGTGGACCTCGACTACCCCGCCCCGGCGCATGCAGGCGAGTACATCAACATGTATGCCGGCCCGGCGCGCTTCGACCAGGCGCGGACCGCGCTCTTCATCGAACCGGCCTTCATGGACGCGCCGATCCGCCAGGACAAGGCCTCGCTATCGGGTTTCCTGCGCAAGGCGCCAATGGACTGGATCCACGTCTCGGTCAGCGAACGCCTGTTCACCCACCGCGTACGCGACCTGCTGGAGGCCAGCCTCGGCCAGCCCCAGAGTGTGGAGGACGTCGCGCGCGCCCTGCACGTCTCGCCACGCACGCTGGCACGCCGGCTCGACGCCGAGGGCACGCACTTCCAGGCCGTGAAGGACGCCCTGCGCCGCGACGTGGCGATCGCCCGCATCTCACGCACGGATCAAGCCATCGCGAGCATCGGCGCCGAGCTCGGCTTCGATGACCCGGCAGCCTTCAATCGGGCCTTCAAGCAATGGACCGGAACGCCGCCCGGCAGCTACCGGAGGCTTGCCTCGACCAATCGCAGCACGTCGGCACGAAAGTCCGGGCCGAGCCCCACGGGCGGGGCGTCGCGCTAGTCAAACTGACATCGGCGTCGTCTTCGGGCTTGCCAAGTACGGCCGGCGCGGGCGTGCCGACATGCCTTGACCGCTCAAAAGATTCATTTGATACTCTTCTTTTAATTCTCCCCGGAAAGAGACGGCCATGTTTTTCAACCGACAGAAAGAACGGCTACGCGCCAGCGAAGCCGAGAGCCGGCTTCTCAAGCAGGCCAATGAGGCCTTGCAGGAACGCATCCACACGCTCGAGTCGGAGCAGACCGGGCTGCGTGCGCAGGCCGAGGCTCTGCGTCGAGAGCGCGCCGTGCTCGACGGCGTATTCTCCAGCCTGGGTAGCTTCGGCGACTCGCTCGGCGGCGTGCGCGAATCCTTTCTCGGCCTCGCCACCACCCTCAACGACGAGAAGACATCGGCGCTGGAGGCGGCTGCGCAGTCCGACAGCAGCCGCAGCGCCTTCGAACGCATCGCCGACAACCTCCATACCATGTTCGAGCGCATGGGCGAGGCGTCGAGGAACGTCGGCGTCCTCAGCCGCCGTGCCGAGGAGATTGGCGGCATCGTGCGCCTGATCAAGGAGATCGCCGACCAGACCAATCTGCTCGCCCTCAATGCCGCGATCGAGGCCGCGCGCGCGGGCGAGGCGGGACGGGGATTCGCGGTGGTGGCTGACGAGGTGCGCAAACTGGCCGAGCGCACCGCCGGTGCGACCACCGAGATCGCCACCCTCGTGGAGAACATCCAGGACGAGACGCGCGCCGCGCGCGAGGTCATGGAACTCGGCGCCACCGACGCCGGCCGGCATTCGGACGACAGCAAGCAGGCCGTGCACAGCATGAAGCATCTGCTCGAACTGTCGCGCCGCATGGAGCAGGCAGTCACCTCGTCCGCGCTGCTCGCCAACGTGGAACTGGCCAACATCGACGAGCTGACGCTGAAGCTCGAGGTCTACAAGGTCTTCCTCGGCGTGTCGTCCCTGCGCCCCGAGGCCTTGCCGGACGAGAAGCATTGCCGGCTCGGACGGTGGTACTACGACGGCGAAGGCCGCGAGCGCTTTGCCGGACTGGCCGGCTACGCCGAACTCGAGGACCCGCATCGCGCAGTGCATGTGCACGCGCGCCGCGCCGTGGAGCTGCACGCACAGGGCAAGCTCGAAGCGGCGCTGGTCGAGCTGCAGGCGATGGAGAAGGCCAACCTCACCGTGATGCGCGGCCTCGAGCGGATGCTGGACAAGGCCGTGGGCCGCTAGCGGCACGCGGCGCAAAGGGGCTCGGGCGCGCCTGCGGTGTCGAGCCAGGCGCGCTTGTCGGCCACCTTCGCCCAATCGTCGGCATCGGGCAGCGGCGAGTGCGCCTCCACGATGCGCGGCCAGGCCTTCGCCAGCACGGCATTGAGCGCGAGGTACTCGCGCTGGTCAGCGCTCAGCTGGTCCTCGGGCACGATCGCATCGACCGGGCATTCAGCGACGCACAAGGTGCAGTCGATGCATTCCTGGGGATCGATCACCACAAAATTGGGCCCCGCACGGAAGGCGTCGACCGGACACATGCTCACGCAGTCGGTGTACTTGCAGCGAATGCAGGCCTCGGTGACGACGTGGGTCATGGCGGCGTCTCCTCGAGCAAGGTTTCGATGACCGGGAACAGCTCGCGCTCCTCGAAACGGACATGGTCGATCAGTGCCTGTCCGGCCTCGGCCTCGGCCTCGGCCCCGCCGTTCACCGCGGCCTTGAACAGGGACCGCAGGTGCACATGTTCTGCGCGCAGGCGCGTGGCGAGCGCGCCGTGCCCGTGGCGCTCCAGCATCGGCGCCAGTTCGTCCTCCTCCTCGGCGAAGTGGGCGAGGAGCGCGGCATGCTCCGCGCGCAGTTCGGCTGCCGCGCCGCCGGCGAGCAGATGCCTGCCAAGCCGCAGCGCGGCATGGTGTTCGCGCGACAACTGGACGAGATGGGGGTGGCGTTTCATGGAGAGTCCTTCTGGCGATCCCTTTAAGACACATATTAAATGCATCTTTTAAAGAGTCAACAGAAATGAATCTATTGCTGCTACCATGCGCCCGCTGCATCCCGCAGCCCCCCCCTGGTGCTTCCTCGCGATGAACATCACCCAGCACACCGACTACGCGCTTCGCCTTCTCATGTACCTCGGGGCATGCCCGGAGCGGCGCGTCACCATCAAGGAAGTGGCCGAGCGCTTCGACATCTCGCGCAGCCACCTGATGAAGGTGGTCACCGAACTGGTGACCAAGGGCTTTGTCGACGGTGCGCGCGGCAAGGGCGGCGGGCTCAGGCTGGCACGTGCACCAGCGCAGATCGGCCTCGGCGACGTGGTCCGCCAGATGGAGCCCAGCTTCGAACTGGTCGAGTGCTTCGGATCGGGATCGCAATGCCTGCTGGCCCCGGCCTGCCGGCTCAAGGGCGCCCTCGGCGGTGCCCTGCAGGCCTTCTTCTCGACGCTCGACCGCCTTACGCTTGCCGACCTGATCGGTGAGGACGGCGAGTTGCACGCCTCGCTTGGGCTCGCCCCCTCAGCGGCGCCGAGCGGACGGCCGATGATCACGATCAGGCCTGCAGTTCAGGACAGGTAGTCACCGCGACGGCGGCCACCACCTGGCGCGCCAGGCCGGCGAGCGATCGCCGCCACCCCACATGCACAGACTGGTGCCGGATAGCGAGGCCGCTGGCGCCAGTCCGTGCGTGTCATCGAACACCGCCCGTTATCGACCGGGCACCGTGGCCAGCGCTCTCAATGCCTCGACCAGGCGCAGCACGTCGCCGCGAAAGTCCGGATCCGGTCTTACCGGCAGAGCGTTGCGGTAGGCCAATGGGGCCAGTGGTGCAGGCAGTTGTGCGGCGCTCGGCATGCGCACCCCCTGCACCAGCAGTGGCACCACGTTCTGGCCGCGCGCAAGTGCCATCTCCACCTCCAGCCTGACCATGTCCTCGGTGTCGTCGATGCGCGGCCGGCCATCGGCGCCGGCCAGCGTCAGCCAGGCCGGGCCGATGACGACGAGCACGACCTCGGACTGGTCCAGCGCAGTACCGATCACCTCGCGGTAGTCGGCACCCGCTGACTGACGCTCGACGTCCAGGAAGATGCGCTCGGGCACGAAGGCCTGGCACAAATGGTCGTGTATGCGCCCGACGCTCTCGCGGCTGTCGTCCCGGCGATAGGACAGGAAGATGCCAAGCGAGACCCGCGGCTCGTCGGCAATCTCGCCGCTTGGCCAGAATGCCAGGCGGTGACTGACGAAGGCGGCGTAGGCCGCCAGCACCGCCAGACAGGCGACGAAGTAGCCGCCGGCCTCGGGGCGTGCGAGCGCAAGCAGACCGAACAGCACCGCCGCCGCCAGAGCCATGCCGGCCGCGACGAAGCCGACCCGACGGGCACCGGGTCGGCGCAGGATCACCAGCCGGCCAAAGGCGAAGGCCGCCACGGCCACCGCCCCACCGGCGGCGCCAAGCACCCACTGCCCCGCCGCACCGGCGTAGGGCAGCAGGCTCAGGCCGCCAGCCGTAGCCAGCAGACTGACCAGCGCCGTCAGCATCGACACGATGCCCAACCGCCGCAGCAGGAACCGACCGTCGCCACGCGTCACCGTCATGCCTGCGCCCCCTTTGCTACTGCGCCAGCGCCTGCCACAACCCCCCCTTCTCCAGATGCACGCGCCCGGGTACATCGCTCGGCGCCCGCACTTGCCCAGCCTCGCGCTCGTCGCGGCGCGCGAACTCATAGATCAGCGCGCTGGCGTAATGCTCGGCCGAGTAGGCTTGGGCGGCGATCGATGGCGGCAGGCGCAAGCCGCCGCCGCCCACCCACTCACGCGCCACGGCTTCGGACGGCGGCTGCGGCGTGGCGGCGAAGTCCTGGTCGGTGACGACGAAGACGATGACGCGGTAGCGCCCGGGCGGCGCGTTGAACAGCGCCGTTATGCGCTCCAGAAAGCTGCGTCCGGCGCCTGCCGAATCCGCACTCCAGCGCGCTGGCGGTGCGAAGGGGCTGGCATCCGGGTGGATCTTCTCGGCGCGCGAGGCAAGCGCGAATCCACCTGGTACGCGGTAATAGCTGCGTTCGACGTAGCCCGCAAGATCGAAGGCGTCCTCCAGATGCTGCGCCGCGCGACCCAGTGTGGCGGGCTCCTGTGGCGCAAGCCAGGCACGTTCGAGCAGGGCGAAAGCCGAGTAGCGCGGCGGCGGCCAGGGGAAGGCAGGCAAGACCGTCGGCTCAGGCCGGCTGGCGGTGGGCGGCGAGCCGTTGGCCGCGGCCGGTGGCCGGACAACGGCCGGGCGGTCGATCACGCTGGGCGGTTCGGGCTCAGCTACGGGCGGAGGCGGGGGCGGTGGCGCCGGCTCATCGATGGCCGGCGCCTCATCCCGCGGCTCGCTCCCTGCAGGTGCTTCATCAGGCGGCGCGCTGGTTTGCGGCAATTCGCCGGCAGAACAGGCGGCGAGCAGCAAGGCTGCGCACAGCATACAGATCACCTGCGTCCAGGCCCGCCAAAGGAGTGCCACTGCCGGGCGAGCCTGTCGGCCGTCCGGACGCTTGCCGGGCACTATGGACAACGGCTCCTTCGCTTGCCATGTCGACATGGATCAATCCTCTCGTGGCTCCTGTTTCAATCTAGGCCAGGATGCCGCCCCGCGCGAGGCCATCGCCCCCGAAGCCGGCAGTTGCTGCAGCCGGGCACGGTTCGCCGTACACTTGCGAACCCAAGCCCATGCCGAGCCGCGCGCCTGCCCCATGACATCAGAACACCCCGAAATCCGCCCCGGGCAGTCGATCGAGCTGCTCAAGCAGCTCCACATCCTGACCCGCGACGGCAAGCTCAACCAGGACAGCCGGCGCAAGCTCAAGCAGGTCTACCACCTCTACCAGTTCATCGAGCCACTGCTGGCCGAGGCACTCGCTGCGCGCGCTGACATCCAGCTCGTCGACCACGGTGCAGGCAAGTCCTACCTCGGCTTCATCCTGTACGACCTGTTCTTCCGCCACCAGGCGCCTGCAGGCCGCATCCATGGCATCGAAACGCGCGAGGAACTGGTGATGAGCTCGCGCCGGCTCGCCGACAAGCTCGGCTTCTCCGCCGGCATGCGCTTCCAGCACCTGAGCGTGGCCGACTCGATCAGCTCCGAGCGACTGCCCGCGCACATCGATGTGGTGACCGCTCTGCACGCCTGCAACACCGCGACCGACGACGCCATCCACTTCGCACTCGCCCGCCAGGCCCGCTTCATCGTGCTGGTGCCCTGCTGCCAGGCCGAAGTCGCCGCCGCCCTGCGCCGCAACAAGCAACAGGCATTGGCGCAACCGATCGCCGAGCTGTG
Organism: Thauera mechernichensis; assembly: GCF_029588855.1. Lineage (NCBI taxonomy): Bacteria > Pseudomonadati > Pseudomonadota > Betaproteobacteria > Rhodocyclales > Zoogloeaceae > Thauera > Thauera mechernichensis. The sequence continues at coordinate 570,113 of NZ_JARQZE010000001.1, forward strand.
GCGCCACCCGATCCACACCCGCGAATTCGGCAGCCATGTCACCAACGTGCTGCGCTGCCTGCAGCTGGAGTCGCATGGCTACCAGGTGAGCGTGACCGAACTCGTCGGCTGGGAACACTCGATGAAGAACGAGCTGATCATCGCCAGCCAGAAGGGCGCACCGCGCCGCCAGGCCGCCGAGCGGCTGCGGGTGCTGCTCGAAACGCTTGGCCTGCAAGAGCTCGCGCCACGATTCTTCACTGGCGCCTAAACCCCGCCCCTCCTCTCCGCCCGACCCGCCATGTTCCGCTCCCTGCGCTCGCCCGACGTCCTGATCACCACGCTGGCCGCGGCCGGTATCCTCATGATCACCATGGGCACGCGCCAGTCGCTCGGCCTGTTCGTGAGCCCGATCAACAGCGCCACCGGCCTGGGGATCGCAGCCATCAGCCTGGCGATGGCCATCGGCCAGCTCACCTGGGGCGCCATCCAGCCCCTGGCGGGGGCAGTGGCCGACCGCCATGGGCCGCGCCCGGTGCTGCTCGCCGCAATCGTGCTGCTTGCCTTGGGCACGGCGGCGATTCCCATGGTGGACTCGGCCTTCGGCCTCACCATCGCGATGGGTCTGGTGATGCAACTCGGCGCGGGTGCGGCGAGCTTTTCGGTGCTGATCGGCGCCGCAGCCCAGCGCCTGCCGGCCGAGGCGCGCGGCTCGGCCTCCGGGGTCATCAACGCAGGCGGCTCCTTCGGCCAGTTCGTGTTCGCACCGCTGCTGCAAAAGCTGATCCAGACCTTCGGCTGGATCAACGCACTGTGGGCAATGGCGCTCATGAGCCTGGCCGCGCTGCCGCTGGTCGGCAAGCTCACCCGCGCGGCGCCGCGCGCGGAACAGCACGCCGACGACCAGGGTATCGGGCGTGCGATCGGAGACGCGATGCGCGACCGCAGCTACCTGCTGCTGCACCTGGGCTTCTTCACCTGCGGCTTCCACATCGCCTTCCTCGTTACCCACCTGCCGGGCGAGGTGGACCTGTGCGGCCTGCCGCCTGCGGTAGCGAGCTGGTCTCTGGCCATCATCGGCCTGGCCAACATCTTCGGCAGCCTCTACGCCGGCGCCTGCGTATCGCGCTACCGCAGCAAGTACGTGCTGGCGGCCATGTACGGCTCGCGCGTGCTGCTGATCGCGTGGTACCTGGCGATGCCGTCCGCGCCCTGGGTGTTCTACGTATTCGCCGCCGGCCTCGGCTTCACCTGGCTGGCCACTGTGCCACCCACGGCCACGCTGGTGGGCAAGCTGTTCGGCGTGCGCTACCTCGGCACCCTGTTCGGCCTCACCCTGCTGTCGCACCAGGTGGGTGCCTTCTTCGGCGCCTGGCTGGGCGGGCTGGCCCTGGTGGAGTTCGGCGACTACCGCTGGATGTGGTACGCCGACATGGCGCTCGCCGCGCTCGCCGCGGTCATCAACCTGCCGATCCGCGAAGCCCGTATCGCGCAGCCGGCGGCGGGTGCTGCGGGCTGACGCGGCGGCCCGGCTACGACGGCCGAACAGGAGCGTTCGATATGCCCCAAGCAGCGCAGATCAGGATCCCCGCCACCTACATGCGCGGCGGCACCAGCAAGGGCGTGTTCTTCCGCCTGCAGGACCTGCCCGAGCGCTGTAAGGAGCCAGGCGAGGCGCGCGACCGCCTGTTCCTGCGCATCATCGGCAGCCCCGACCCCTATGCCGCTCACATCGACGGCATGGGGGGCGCCACCTCCAGCACCAGCAAGTGCGTGATCCTGGCGAAGAGCAGCCGCCCCGACCACGACGTGGATTACCTCTACGGCCAGGTCGCGATCGACAAGGCGCTCGTGGACTGGTCGGGCAACTGCGGCAACCTGTCCACCGCCGCCGGCGCCTTCGCCCTCCACGCCGGCCTGGTCGACCCGGCACGCGTGCCGCGGAACGGCGTGTGCGCGGTACGCATCTGGCAGGCCAACATTGGCAAGACCATCATCGCCCATGTCCCGGTCACCGACGGTCAGGTGCAGGAGACCGGTGACTTCGAACTGGACGGCGTGACCTTCCCGGCAGCCGAGATCGTGCTGGAGTTCCTTGACCCGTCCGAGGACGGCGCTGGCGAGAACGGGGGCGGGTCGATGTTCCCCACCGGCAATCTGGTCGACGAGCTCGAGGTGCCCGACGTCGGCAGCCTGAAGGCGACGCTGATCAGCGCCGGCATCCCCACGGTGTTCGTCAACGCCGAGGATATCGGCTACCGGGGCACCGAGCTGCGCGAAGACATCAACGGCAATCCGGAAGCGCTCGCACGCCTCGAGAAGATCCGGGTGGCCGGCGCGCTGCGCATGGGCCTGATCAAGACCCCTGAAGAGGCCGCCACCCGCCAGCACACGCCAAAGATCGCGTTTGTTGCCCCACCCAGGGACTACCTCGCCGCCAGCGGCAAGGCGATACGGGCCGGGGACGTCGACCTGCTCGTACGCGCGCTGTCGATGGGCAAGCTGCACCACGCCATGATGGGTACCGCCGCAGTGGCCATCGGCACCGCTGCGGCCGTTCCCGGTACGCTGGTCAATCTCGCCGCCGGTGGCGGTGAGCGCGATTCGGTCCGCTTCGGCCACCCCTCAGGCACCCTGCGCGTAGGCGCCCAGGCGCGGCTGGTCGATGGCGAGTGGCAGGTCTCCAGGGCCGTCATGAGCCGCACGGCCCGCGTGCTGATGGAAGGCGCGGTGCGCGTGCCCGGCGACGCTTTCTGACGCGACAAACAACATTTAGTAGAGCAGAACGTAACGAGCACTATATACAGGCCGGCAACTTGACACCCCCCGGGCATCCAATTAGAGTCCTCGACGCTTATGGTTCCCCCGCAAGGGGGATTAAAAGGGAATCCGGTGCCGCGCCCCGCGCGCTCAACCCGGAGCTGCCCCCGCAACTGTAATCGGCGAGTCCTGCGCCCTCTCTGCCACTGGAATCTTTCCGGGAAGGCTGGCGCAAGGCGATGACCCGTGAGCCAGGAGACCTGCCATGCACATCACCTTCAACAGTTTGGGGCGGGGTGTCCCTGACAAGAGGCATGGCTCACACCATTTCACTTGCTCGTTTTCCTGACGGCTCGAGTGCAGCGCACGGCGCGTCCGTGCGCATGGCGCCGCACGCCTGTCCGTCGGAGATCCGCCCTGCCCGCACCGGATCTCCGCCATGCCTGCTCCTGCCCGCTCCGCCCAGCAGCTGAAGCCACTCGCCGCCGACCTGCCGGCCACGGCCTTGCGCCCGATGCACCGCTTCGCCGTGCCCGACGCACCACGCATCCTCGCGCACTTGCTCGGCCTCGACGCGGAAGACCGCATGCTGCGCTTCAGCCACGGCATCCGCGACGAGGGTATCGCGGCCTATGTCAGCACACTCGACTTCGCCGGCGACCATATCCATGGCCTGTGCACCGCACAAGGTGCCGTCATCGCCCTCGCACATGCCGGCGTGCGTGACGGAGCCCTCGACTTCGGTCTCAGCGTCAGCCCTGACTACCGCATGCGAGGCCTCGGGCGCGCGCTGTTCGGCCATGTGATTGCGCTGGCCCGCACCCTGCCGGCATCTCGGATCATCTGTCACAGCATCAGCCCGGCCGTTCTGCATATGGCTGCGGCCACCGGCTTCCGCAGGCCCGGCGGCATCCTCGATGCGCCCCTGACGCTGGACCTGCCTGCCAACGGCCGGCCTCTGGCCGCAGTTGCGGCCCAGCCGCAACGCCGCACCGCAGCGTGAGGCGGCAAGTACCGGCCACTCACCCGCAAGCCTCGCCTTTCAGCCACCGGCTGCCATTCGCACTTACTCACAAGAGGACCCCACTGTGGACCGACTTCCCTCCGTGGCACTGATGGACTCAGTGCAGCTCAACGCCTTCCAGGTCATCCGCCGCAACGGCACCGTCGTCGCCTTCGACCCCAACAAGATCACCGTCGCCATGACCAAGGCTTTCCTCGCCGTCGAGGGCCGCCAGGGCGCCGCCTCCTCGCGCGTACGCGACATCGTTGCGCGCCTCACCGACACGGTCGTGGGCGCGCTGACACGCCGCCTGCCCGACGGCGGCATGCTGCACATCGAAGACATCCAGGACCAGGTCGAACTGGCCCTGATGCGCTCGGGCGAGCACGACGTCGCCCGCGCCTATGTGCTCTACCGCGAGCGTCGTGCCGCCGAGCGCGCCGCCGAGCAAGGCGCGCACGCGCAAACCCACGGTGCACTCGCCGTGCTGCACGTCGTCGACGGCGAAGCGCGCCGCCCACTCGACCGCGGCGCCCTGCTCGCCGCTTGCCGCGAAGCCTGCGCGGGGCTGGACGGCGTGTCCGCCGACACCGTGCTCGAGCACGCCTTGCACAACCTCTACGACGGCGTACCGATCGCAGCCGTGCGCCAGGCGCTGGTGCTGGCGGCACGCACACTGACCGAACGCGAGCCGGATTACGGCCGCGTCGCCGCCCGCCTTCTGCTGGCGACCATCCGCGTGGAGGTGCTCGGGCATGAGGCCTCCCAGGCCGACATGGCCGATCCCGAACTCGGCTATGCCGCCTGCCTGCCGACCCTCATTCGCCGCGGCATCGATGCCGAACTGCTCGACCCGCGCCTGGCCGACTTCGACCTTGCGCGCCTCGCAGCTGCGCTGCGCCCCGAGCGCGACCTGCAGTTCGACTACCTTGGCCTGCAGACGCTGTACGACCGCTACTTCCTGCACGTCAGCGAGCGCCGTATCGAACTGCCGCAGACCTTCTTCATGCGCGTGGCGATGGGTCTCGCGATCAACGAGATCGACCGCGAGGCGCAGGCCATTGCGTTCTATGAGCTGCTGTCGAGCTTCGATTTCATGAGCAGCACGCCGACGCTGTTCAACAGCGGCACCCGGCATTCGCAACTGTCATCGTGCTACCTGACGACGGTGGCCGACAGCCTGGAAGACATCTACCAGTCGATCAAGGAGAACGCCCTGCTGCAGAAGTTCGCAGGTGGCCTGGGCAACGACTGGACGGCCGTGCGTGCGCTCGGCAGCCGCATCAAGGGCACCAACGGCCAGAGCCAGGGCGTGATTCCCTTTCTGAAGGTGGTCAACGACACCGCAGTGGCGGTCAACCAGGGCGGCAAGCGCAAGGGCGCGGTGTGCGCTTACCTCGAGACCTGGCACCTCGACATCGAGGAGTTTCTCGAACTGCGAAAGAACACCGGCGACGAGCGCCGCCGCACGCACGACATGAACACCGCGAACTGGATTCCCGACCTGTTCATGAAGCGCGTGCTGGAAAACGCAGAATGGACGCTGTTCTCGCCTGTCGACGTGCCCGACCTGCACGAGCGCTACGGCCAGGACTTCGAGGCGGCCTACTGCGCCTACGAGGCCAGTGCCGAGCGCGGCGAGATCCGCCTCTTCAAGCGCCTGCCCGCCATCCAGCTGTGGCGCAAGATGCTGACCATGCTGTTCGAGACCGGCCATCCGTGGATCACCTTCAAGGACGCCTGCAACCTGCGCTCGCCGCAGCAGCACGCGGGCGTGGTGCATGGCTCGAACCTGTGCACCGAGATCACGCTCAACACCTCGGCTGACGAGACCGCAGTATGCAATCTGGGCTCAGTTAACCTGCCTGCCCATCTTGTGCGCGACGGTGACGGACGCTGGACGCTGGACCACGACAAACTGCAGCGCACCATACGCGTCACCATGCGCCTGCTCGACAACGTCATCGACCTCAACTACTACGCCACGCCCAAGGCGCGCGCTGCCAACCTGCGCCACCGCCCCGTCGGCCTGGGCATCATGGGCTTCGCCGACGCCCTGCACACGATGGGCCTGGCCTACGCATCGGACGCCGCGGTCGAGTTCGCCGACCGCTCGATGGAAGCCGTCTGCCACGCCGCCTACTGGGCCTCGACGGAACTGGCCGAGGCGCGCGGACCGTACTCCAGCTTCCGCGGTAGCCTGTGGGATCGCGGCATCCTGCCGCAGGACAGCCTCGCGCTGCTGGCCGAGGGTCGCGGACGCAACAGCGCGAGCGCCGCCGAAGGCGGTGCCCTGCTCGAAGTAGACCGCAGCGGCACGCTCGACTGGGGCCCCCTGCGCGACCGGATCGCCCGTTACGGCATGCGCAACTCGAACTGCGTCGCCATCGCGCCGACCGCGACCATCTCCAACATCATCGGCGTCTCGGCCAGCATCGAGCCCCCGTATCAGAACCTCTACGTCAAATCCAACCTGTCCGGCGAGTTCACCGTGGTGAACAAGGCACTGGTGCGCGACCTCAAGGCACTCGGCTTGTGGGACGAGGTCATGGTGACCGATCTCAAGTACTTCGACGGCTCGCTCGCCCCCATCGACCGCATTCCGGACACCCTCAAGGCGCGCTACGCCACCGCCTTCGAAATGGACCCCGCCTGGCTTATCGAAGCCGCTGCCCGCCGTCAGAAATGGATCGACCAGGCGCAATCGCTCAACCTGTACCTCGCACACCCCTCCGGCAGGAAGCTCGACGAGTTGTACAAGCTCGCCTGGAAACGCGGCCTGAAAACCACCTACTACCTGCGCACACTCGGTGCCAGCCAGGCCGAGAAGGCCGGAGGTCGGGACGAGCCCGCAGCCGAGCAGGAGCCGAGGTTCTGCAGCATCGACAACCCGGAGTGCGAGGCCTGCCAGTGAGTCGCCGGCTGCCGGCCGAACGGACGCCCGCATCGTCATGCCCTGGCGCCCCCCAGCGCGGGAATGCCATCGCCCATTGAAACCTCACCATCGCCCCGCAAAGGCTCGATACATGAACACCACATATCATTTCGACGACTGGGATACACCCGCCCCCCGCACCGCGCAGGACACCGCCGCGCGCACCACCTCGGCGGTGCCAAGCCCCTGCGATGCCGCCGCCGGTACGCCACCCGGCCTCGCCCTGGCACCGGTCAATGCCGCCGACAAGCGCATCGTCAACGGCAAGGCCGACATCAACCAGCTGGCGCCGTTCAAGTATCCCTGGGCCTGGGAGTTCTTCCTCAAGGCAAACCGCAACCACTGGACGCCGCTGGAAATCTCCATGGCGCAGGACGTGCACGACTACCATCACAAGCTCAGCGCGGCCGAGCGGCATGTTTTCGAGAACGTGCTCGCCTACCTCACCACCTCCGACATCCTGGCCATGCGCAACATCGGCCTGGCAGTCATGGAGAAGATGAGTGCGCCCGAACTGCAGATCTACCAGGCGCGCCAAGTGTATGAAGAAGCGCTGCACACCTGGACCTACCAGCACTGCATCGAAAGCATTGGCCTCGACCAGCAGGAGATCTACAACCGCTATCGCGTCGTGCCCGAGATCCACGGCAAGATCGCGCTCGCAAACAGGCGCCTGGAGCGCGTGATGCGGGCCGACTTCGATCTGACGGACCGCGCCAACCTGCACGAATTCGCGCTGTCCTACTTCTTCTTTGCGGTGATCTTCGAGGGCTGCTGGTTCTACAACGGCTTCACGCCGGTCTTCGCCTTGCAGCGGCGCGGGCTGATGAAGGGCGCCGCCGAACAGTTGCAGTACATCATGCGCGACGAGGTACTGCACTGCGCCTTCGGTATCCGAGTCGTCCGCGAGTTGTTGAAGGAAGAAACGCTCACCCTCGACCCCCAGGCGTTGCGCACGCTCTGGGACGAGGCCGAGGCCGCCGAACACGCCTACGCCAGCTTCATCCTGCGCGACCCGATCCTGGGCTACAACGCAGAACTGCATGTCCGCCAGTTCCGCTTCATCGCAAACCGGCGCGCCCGCCAGGTCGGCGTGGAGGAGCCCTTCCCCGGTGCGGAGAACGCGCTACCTTGGCTGGACGAACAGGCCAACCTGCGCAAGGAGAAGAACTTCTTCGAGACACGGGTCACTGAGTATCAGACCGGCGGCGCGCTCGCCTGGGACTGAGCCTGGCGCAGCGGGCATGCGTGAGCCTTGCTCAGTCGAGGCTCGACCCGGCAGCCTTGCTGCCGATGCTGACGCTGATCTTGCCGAGACCGTAATACCCCGATGGAGACAAGGTGGCGCGCGTCAACGCAGCCGCTGTGCCAGTTCGTCGAGCGGGACCGGCTTGCCGAACAGATAGCCCTGGAAGAACCTGCAGCCTTGCTGGCCAAGCAGTTGCTGCTGTTCGCGCGTCTCCACGCCTTCGGCGATCACCTCGAGCCCGAGCGCGTGGCTCATTGCGATGATCGCCTGCACGATGACGGCATCGTCGGCGTCATCGATGATGTCGCGTACAAAGGCCTGGTCGATCTTCAACTGATCGAGCGGGAGGCGCTTGAGATACTGCAGCGAGGAGTAGCCGGTGCCGAAGTCATCCATCGAGAAGCGCACACCGAACGCACGCAGCGCCTTCATCTTGACGATGGTCGACTCGATATCCTCGAGCACGGTGCTTTCGGTCAGCTCCAGCTTGAGCCTGCGCGGCGGGGCACCAGTACGCTCGAGGACGCCGCCGACCTGCTGCACGAAGTCATCCTGGCGGAACTGCCGGGCGCTCACGTTGACCGCGATGCTCAGCTGCGCCGTCCGCGCATCGCCAGCCCAGGCAAGCAGTTGCGCGCAGGCGGTCTCGAGCACCCAATGGCCGATCGGAAGGATCAGCCCGGACTCCTCCGCGAGGCCGATGAAGGCCGCGGGCGGCACCAGGCCGCGCACCGGATGGCGCCACCGCAGCAAGGCCTCGACGCCCTGCAGCCGGTCGTTCTCGTCAACCTGTACCTGGTAGAACAGCTCAAGCTGGTCACGCTCGATCGCGAGCCGAAGCTCGGACTCGAGCGCGATGCGCTCCTCGAGTCGCGCCTGGATGACCGGATCGAAGAAGCGCAGGTTGCCCCGGCCTTCGCTCTTGGCCTGGTACATGGCGTTCTCGGCATGCCTGAGGGGGTCATCCAGATTGGCGAGTGGCGTGCCGAAAAGGCTCGCACCCAGACTGGCGGTCGCATACAAGGACTCGCCATCGATCTGGAATGCCCCCGCGAACGCCGCCAGGACCCGCTCTGCGCAGGCTTCGACCTCGCCCACCGCGCTGCCAGCGTCCGCACCGATCGGCCCCAGCAGAATGGCGAACTCATCCCCCCCCAGATGCGCGAGGGTATTCCCTTCGCCAACGACCGACTCGAGACGGGCGGCCACTTCGACCAGCAACCTGTCACCGACACCATGTCCGTAGGCGTCGTTGACGCGCTTGAAGTCGTCCAGGTCGAGAACGATGACGCCCGCGTGGCCAAGGTGCTGCTCGCAAGCACGCAACACGCTGCGCATGCGTTCGCTCAACAGCCGCCGATTGGGCAGACGCGTCAGCGGGTCGTAGAAGGCGAGCTGAAAGGCCTGCGCCTCGGCACTGCGCTGGCGTTCGATGGCATTGCGAAAATTGAGCAAGGTACCCGCGATGCGGGCGAATTCGCCTCGCCCGCCCTCGTACATTGCCTCGATGCGTGGCAGCGGGATCTTTGCTTCGGCACTGCGTGCAAGTGTGCTCAAGGCATCGGCGATATCCACCATGTGCGAGCCGGCACGGCGACCAAGCAGGCTCGCGGTCACGAACAGGCCGATCAGGATGATCAAGCCGGTCAACAGAACACCGCGGAAAGCGTCGTCGAAGCGTGCTACCTGGGCGGCATTGCGGTCGCGCGCCCGCTCGGCGAGCAGGGACACGATCCTGCTCGAGAAGATCGAGAACTCGCGGTGCTCGACCTGCGCCTGGTCGAGAAAGTCTGCGGCCACCCGTGGATCGACGGCAATCACGTCCGTGGTCATGACGATGAATCGCCTGTACTCGCCGAACGAGTGGATGAGCTGCCGCGCGCTGTTGTGGTTGGCGTCGATGACCAGCTCGGACTCGGCCAGGCGCCGAACACGCTCACCCAGCGCCGCCAGCTCTTCGACGATCCGGGTGTGCATGCGGTAGAGCTGCAGCTCGTCGAGTTGCCCGGACTTCGCGCCATCGAGCGCAACCGCCATCTGGCGCTGGATAAGGCCCATGTCGCGCGAGAAGCTCGCAGCCTCCTCGATCACGACCAGATCTTCGTCCTGGGCCGCCGAGGACAAGTCAAACTGCTCGCGCACACTGGAGAGCGCGCCGTAGTTCACCATCAGCGCCACCAGCACGACGATTCCAAGGGGCAAAAGCAGCAGTAGCAGCACGCTGCGGCCGGCTTTCATGACCGCCTCCGGTGCAAGCAGGGCATGCCCACGGACGATCGACCAATGCGGACACCGCCATGCCACCTCATCGTCACGGCTCCAGCCCAAGCGCCTGCAGCAGGCCCACCCAGTGCCCAGGCTCGATGCTTGCCACGTACTCGAAAGCACCTCCGTCGGCAGCGCCCAGTGGCCTGAAGATCACCATGGTCGCCTCGCGCGGCAGGTAATCCATGATCTCGGCGATATTGGGTCCATGTGCGACCACGACACGGTTGTCGCCGCTCACATCGACCGGCGTAGACAGCCACTCCCGCGTCCGCGCGACGGCAGGCGCCTTCTCCGCCTCGGACATGGTCGCGGTATACATCAGACGCGGGTCTACCTCGACGGCTGCCTGGAAAACCCGACGGGCACTCTCCCTGGCGCGGCAGAACGGGCTGCTGATCACCTTCGAGTACGGCACTCCGAGCCGCGCGAAGTTGGTGCCGATACGGTCCAGAGCGGCACGCCCGGCGTCGGAGAGCGGTCGCTGGCTGGCGCAATCGTCTATCTGCACCGGAATGCGGTCGGGGAAGCGGGCATCGGTCGCGCCATGGCGCATGTAGATCACGAACCCACCGCCGCGCAGGGCCTCGATATGGGCGGGAGACGCCGGTACGACCTCGAAGGACGAGCGTGCAGGAGGCGCGTCGGCGGCGACGGCCGGCAAACCGAGCGCCGCCAGGCACCCGAATACAAGCACAAAGTAGGAACGGACGAACGACATGTCGGCATGCATATTGGGTCATGGATCGGCTGCAGGCCGCATCCGGCGCAGAGCCACTCGTTTGCCCGCAGGCCTGCCGATTATGCCGCCTCAAGATGGGTTGCAGGCAAAAAATAGTCACAAGCAGCTCATGGTTTTTGGGCTGCATCACGGTGCGAGGTCGCACACCGCCTCACGCAGGCGGATCCAGACTAGCGGCCGAGGGCTTTTCGGCGCAGCGACGCGGCGGCCGCCATGAGTGCAAGCACCACGATCATCACCGCCGGATAGACCTGGTCGAGCACGAGCGCGAGGCCGAAGGCCAGCACATGAGCGCTCGCGCCGAATATGGCGGCCTGCAGCACTGCGGCGCGCAAACCTCTGGCACTTGCCCACCCCGACCAGGCCGGGATGAGCACGAGCGCCAAGGTGACGAAGATGCCGCTGGCCAGGGCGCCGGTGGCGAGGATCGCTACCACGGCGAGCTCGCGCGCGAGCGCATGCGCACGTCCGGGAGCGCCGGGCAGCCAGGGCAGCAGCTGATGAGCCAGCAAGGCCTTGGACACGCCGCCGAGCACGGCGGCACCAAGCGCACCGACGACACCATGGGCGACGACGTCCCGCCATTGCACGAGCAGCAACTGCCCCTCGACCGCGGAGGCCGACAACAGCCGTGCCTGGGCGTGGTTGTCAGCGAGCAGCAGACAAGCACTCCATGCCAGCAGCAGGACGAGGAGATGACGCGAACTCGCCACGGCCGCGACTGGCTTGATGAGCCACAGCCCCACAACGGCCACCAGCATCGCCAGCCCCCAGGCACCGATGAGTAGCGGCCAGCCGGCGATGGCGGCGAGCATTGCGCCGAGCACTGCGACCTGGGCGTGGCTGAACGCCGACAGCGCCTCGTCGCGCAGGCGCAGGATTACGCCGAGCGCCGCGAGCACGGCAGACATGAACAGGCCGAGCACGAAGCCGGGCGCAAAGAGCAGTAGCTGTTCAAGCATCGATGATGGCCTGGAGGCGGACGTGATGTGCGGACTCGACGGTCTCGGCGTCGTGCGTGACGACCACGATCGCAGGGCCGCCGGCACGCGCCGAGGCGGTCGTCAGCCAAGCCACGAAGACATGGCGGCTCGCTGCATCGAGATACTGGGTCGGCTCATCGAGGAGCAGCAGGTCACAGGGCGTGGCGAGTGCCATTGCGAGCAGCAGACGCTGGCGCTGGCCGCCGCTGAGCCGGTCAACACGCTGGCCACGGTCGTCCGGCACCCACGCGTGCGCGAGTCCGGGCATGCCCGCCAGGGCAAGCAGGTCGGCAACGCTGAACGGCCCTGCCGGCAGCTGCGCAGCGTGCTGGCTGAAATGGCAGACGCGCAGGGCGTGCGCTCGCTGCACCGTGCCGGCGAAGGGCGCCTGCTCCCCGGCCAAGGTGCGCATCAGGCTGCTCTTGCCAACCCCGTTGTCCCCGCTCACGAGGGTGACGGAACCCGCCTGCAGCGCGAGGTCGAGCGGCGCGAACAGGGGCGCAGCGAGCCCCGCCTGCAGGCCGCGCGCCTGGAGCAGCGCCGCCGCACTCATTGCGCGAGGCTGTCCACCCAGTGCTCGATGAGAGCGAAGTAGCTCTCGGCGTCGGCCGTCGCAGGCTCGAGTGCAAGCGCATGCAGCGGCCAACCGAGTTCATCGGCAACCCGTCGTGCCGGCGCCTGCGGCTGGTAGTTGGCGAGCACGATCGTGCCGGCCTGGCCGCGTTGCTGCTCGATCAAACGCGCCAGATGCGCGGGTCCGGGCGGCACACCGGGCTTCTCCTCGACGAAGCCGACCAGCTCGACCGGCAGCCATTCGGCGAAATAGTCGAACTCCTCGTGATGCGCGACCAGGCGCAACGGCGCACCGAACCGCGCCCGCAGCGCGGGCAGGCGGCTGCGCAACGCATCCTCGAAAGCGGCCGCAGCGGCCTCGAAAGCGGGCGCAGACTCGGGCGCCAGCGCCGCGAGGCGGTCGGCGAAGGCATGAGCAACAGTGATCATGCGCGGCGGCGACAGGTTCAGGTGCGGGTTGCCCTCGCCATGCACATGGCCGCCCAGCGCCGGGTCGAAGCGGGTCGGGCGCAGGTGAAGCGGCTCGGCGGCAGCGAAATACCCGGGCTGCCCCTTGCGCAAGCGGGGGTTGGCCGCTGCGTCGAGCGCTGCCGGCAACCAGCCCTCCTCGAGCTGGGCGCCGACCGCCAGCACGAGGTCGGCCCGCCGCAAGTGCGCGATCATGCTCGGACGCGCATTGAGCGTGTGCGCATCGCGGTCGGGCGCGACCAGCACCTGCACATCGACACGATCGCCGCCGACCGTGCGCGCGATGACGCCCATCGACGGCGTGGTGGCGACCACGAGCAGGCGTGGCGCCTCAGCCAGCGCGGCCGAAGGCGCCAGCGCGATACCGAAGGCCACGGCCACGGCAGCGAGGAAGGCTTTCATCAGGACGCCTCGCCAGCTCAGAAGCGGTGCGCCGGATGGCTACCGAACAACGCGTTGAGCTGGAGCATGAACATCCAGCTGCCGTCCTGCGCCACCGCCGCCTCGCTGCCGTGGGCACGCTGACCGGCGAAGTCCTCGCGGGTGAGCTGAGCACGCACGAAAACCGTTTCGCGCGCGCGCCAGGTGACTTGTGCGCTGTAACGGTAGGAGCTGTCCTCTTCGCCGAGTGCGCGCGGATGGAACTTGACGACCTTGTTGTTCAGGCCAAGCGCTTCGGCGCGCACGCCCGCCTCCCAGCGCGGCGCAAAGCCATACACAGCCTCGATGTAGGCGCCGTCCTGCTTCTCGGTGTAGTTCAGCCAGCGCGCACGGTTGCCGCCGCCGGCACCGACATCGCGCTCGACGTAGTAGTACTCGCCGCCGATACGCCAGTTGCCTTCGCCATGCGAGCGGCCGGCGTCGTAGCGGTACATCAGGTCGGCGCCGGCGAACCAGGCATCGCCGTCGATGTAGTGGGTGTGGTCGCCGTGGGCATCGACGCGCACGTTCTGGCGTGACGTACCGCCAGACACCCCCGCCTGCAGCGCATGGCGGTCGCCAAGATCTGGACCGAACTTGGCGAATGCGGTCAGCAGCCGCGGGCCGCTCTTGCGCGCGGACAGGGCGCCGTCGTCGTAGCGGTCCAGGCCTTCACCGTTGCCCTGCAGCACTTCGACCCCGAGCATCGCGAAGCTGCGCGTGGGCAGCGTGTAGCTGAGCTGTACACCGCGCTCGAGCAGCCCGTGGTCACCGAACAGGTACTGGTTGACCAAAGGACGCTCGACGAAGGACCAGTCGTGCGGATGGCGGCTGTTGACGTAGCCGATGTCGGACAGGAACTTGCCTGCCTTGACGCGCAGGCCGGCCGGCAGTGCGCGGGTGACGAGATAGGCCTCCTCGACCTTCACATCCTCGTCGTCGAAGCCGATGGTGAGCACGCCGTCGAACAGGTCGGTGCGCGCACGCAGACCGATCTCGGAATGTCCGGCGTTGAAGCCGTTCTCGAGTGCGTGCGAATGGCCGTGGTGGTGGCCATGGTCCTCGTCGCCGTGGGCATGGCCGAACCCTGCCGGCGCACCCTCCTTGCCGGAGTAACGGCGGGCGAAGATCCCGTCGAGCGTGAGCGATGCGTCGAGCTCAACCTCGCCGAGCTTGAGCGAGGACTGTGCCTGCACAGGCAAGGGTGCGGCGGCGAAAAGCGCCAGGGCAAGGGGTGCCAGCGCAGCAGGACGAAGGATGTTGTGCATGTTCAACCTCGGATGGAAGTCAGGGCCGTGAGCCGATGAGGCCGCGATGGTAGGGGCCCGCCTTCGTTTTTGCAAGTCTGTTGCAATAAACTGATAGCATCAATGGCGTGCCACCCGGGCGACACCATCGGGATGCACAAGCATGGCAACACCCTGCAGGCTGCACGAGCGCGCAGGTTTGACAGCCCGTCGACCGGCACGCTAACCTGCGCGCCGTTCATGGTTGTCTGCCCTAACCAGCAGACATGAAAAGGGAATCCGGTGCCGCGCCCCGCGCGCTCAACCCGGAGCTGCCCCCGCAACTGTAATCGGCGAGTCCTGCGCCCTCTCTGCCACTGGAATCTTTCCGGGAAGGCTGGCGCAAGGCGATGACCCGTGAGCCAGGAGACCTGCCATGCACATCACCTTCAACAGTTTGGGGCGGGGTGTCCCTGACAAGAGGCATGGCTCACACCATTTCACTTGCTCGTTTTCCTGACGGCTCGAGTGCAGCGCACGGCGCGTCCGTGCGCATGGCGCCGCACGCCTGTCCGTCGGAGATCCGCCCTGCCCGCACCGGA